>JALTKC010000095.1 GCA_027076245.1 Gammaproteobacteria bacterium | reverse complement strand
CATTAATAAATTTACCTTTAAATTAACTTCCTCCGGAAGTCAAAAACATATCAACCAGTGCCAGAAGTGAACATCCGGTCAGAAAAATACTCAGTATTTTTACCATCCATACCGGCATTAAATCCACTTCAAGATGTGCCATCTGAACATGTAGGTGCTTATATCGCCAGGCCGAAATTAAAAAAGCTGCAGCACTGAAAAGTAATAAAATAATGGTGACCAGCATTAACGGCCATACCGGCTCAATATCATTCATAAACCTGTCAATACCCAGGCCAGATATTAAAGCGGCAAGCCCGGTTCTGATCCAGGCCTGGTAGGTTCTTTCATTGGCCAGTACTGTTCGATCAAGAGCCAGGCTGTTTCTGTCCGGCTCACTGACCTGGGTCTTTAATGTTACTGACTTAACCTGATTATCTGGTTTTAATGACAAAATCGTTATCCTTGTATGATATCAGTTTTTAATGTTGCCACAGGATAAGATTGCATTCCAGTGGCACCACAACATCAGGATGAAATGGAATAACTCTCAGGGTATAGTCTTTGACAGGACGCCGTGCCGGTATTTCAAGCATATAAAGATAACTGTTAACCGCACCAATCAGTGTTTTTATGCGTTGCAGTGTATGTCGTTCAGGTTCAGCTTGTTCAGATATTTCCTGGGAAGCTTCTGCATAAAGTTCCACTTTTATAAACTCAGGATTCAGCTCACCCAGGTAAAGCTGTACTTTAAATTCAATATTCTGCGGGTTCTGCAGAACTTCCAGATTACTAAAATGAATAGCAGACCAGTATTGCTGGATTTGTCTATACCAGTTATAAATTACCCTGGCCTGTTGTCCCTTATTATCACAGCGCTGATGCCATTGTTTGGCCAGAGGCAGGTAATACTTTTCAGTATATTCACGCAGCATTCGATTGGTAGAAAAGCGGGGGGTCAGCTCAGCCATGCTGTGACGCATTAATTTTAACCATTGTTCTGGAATGCCCTGCTGATTACGTTGATAAAAAGCCGGGATTATTTTGTGCTCCAGGGTATCATAAAGTATTTCAGCCTCATGGGCATCCCAGGCCGGATCGCTGTCATGCTCCTGGCCGTCACCCAGTGCCCAACCGACATTTTCGTTATACGCTTCAGCCCACCAGCCATCCAGTTCCGCAAAATTTAAGCCACCGTTTACCAGAACTTTCATACCGCTGGTACCACTGGCTTCCCAGGGGCGGCGAGGGGTATTAAGCCATAAGTCAACGCCAGCAACCAGTTGCTCTGCGATCAGTAAATCATAATCAACCAGAAAAACCAGATGTTTTCCCAGCTTATAATCCTGGATAAAACGGAGCCATTGCTGAATTAATTTCTGTCCCATATAATCTTTAGGATGCGCCTTACCGGCAATAACAATCTGGACGGGTTGGTCAATACGCGTCAGCAGGCGGGCAAGACGGTCAGGATTATGTAATAGAAGATTAGGACGTTTGTAGCTAGCAAAGCGACGGGCAAACCCGAGGGTAAGCACATTGGGATCAAGTACATCACCATCATATTCATAAATGGCTTGATGTTCCGGTTGAAGCTGGCGGATCCACTGGATTAAATTAAGTCGGTTTTTCAGGCGCATTTCCCAGAGCCTGTCATCCGGTAATTCCATAATGGATGTCTGTAAAGCCTGCAGTTCTTCCCGCCAGCGTTCCTT
>JALTKC010000094.1 GCA_027076245.1 Gammaproteobacteria bacterium | reverse complement strand
GGTCTTGTGTAATGGCCATAGTTCTCTCACTGTTTTAAATAAACCTCACTTATAAACCATTTTTATCAAAGTGGCAATGAAAGCGGTTTAATTGTAAGCAATAATTTTAAAATTGTGCACCAGCACCTCATGCTGGTGCGCATTAATGTCCAGGTATTGAAAATTTCTTGATATAGGCTAATGCAGTGTTTATAATGTGCGCCACAAACAGAATAGCTGGTTCCAGCTATTCATCTTATCGTCGGGGCATAGCGCAGCCTGGTAGCGCACCAGCATGGGGTGCTGGGGGTCGAAAGTTCGAATCTTTCTGTCCCGACCATTAATTTATTGTTTTATCATGTAATTTTTACTGTTTTTTGTATGGAAAACATTTCTGTACTATAATCTTGTTTTTGTCTATACACGGCTAAGACCGTATAGTTTGCAAGCAGAAATTAAATTGCCTGTAATCGCTCAATAGTATCGGGGTATTTTTCAGTCAATTTCAATAAAGTTATGGCCTGCTCATTAGGTTTGCTTAACCCCTGTTCCCATTTCTCTAAGGTGCGTGGTGAAATATGGAGGTATGCGGCAAACAGGGCGCGGGACATATTGTATTGCTCTCTAATATCACGAATATTTTTAGCGGTCATTTCAATATGAGTCTTATCTATTTTATGAGTTCGTAAGGTCATTTTACCTTGATCATGTGCTTTGGCTTCTTTTAAGCCCTGCTCAAGTTCTTCAAATAAATTACGTTTGGTCATGTTCCCAGTCCTCTACAAACTGTTTTAATATTCTTTTTTCATTTGCGGTTAAGTCTGTGGTTTCATTTTTTGCGTACAAATGCGTACAAAGTTAAAAAATAAAACCTTTCTTTTTTATCCAGCCAGTAATAAATAATCCTGACTCCACCTCTTTTTCCCTTGCCTTTAGCTGCCCAGCGTATTTTACGAATACCTCCGGTGCCTTGAATAACTGCTCCAGACTTTGGGGCTTTCATTAAAACTGATTGAAATTCATAATATGAGTCATCATCCAGATAATCAGGTCTTAATTTCTCAAATAATCTGGTTTCAACAAAAACAGCTTTCATATGCCTATTATACTCTATTTGGGTATAACTATCTATGGAGGTTTAGGAACAGAATATTATTATTGCTTACCAGCTATTTTGTTTTGTCTGATCCCCGATTAGTTATTCTGTGCGTAAAGCATCCACCGGATCAAGTCTGGCCGCATGTCGTGCGGGTAGGACACCGGCGAGCAGGCCGATAGTGATGGATATTATTTCGGCCAGGAGTACAAAGTTCCAGGAAATATGTACCGGCAGGGCGGGGAAGCTGAAATGCAGTAGCTGGGCAATGCCGATGCCAAGAAACAGACCTGCCAGGCCGCCAATAGCCGCCAGTATAATGGCTTCGCCCAGAAACAGGCTGTGGATCTGGGATTGTCTGGCACCTAATGCCCGAAGCAGGCCGATTTCACTGGTACGTTCATTAACCGCAATGGTCATAATGGTCACGATACCAATGGCACCGACCAGTAAGGAAATACCGCCAATGGCTGTGACGGCAAGGGTCAGTATATTGAGTACAGAGCTTAACACATCAAGCATTTGCTGCTGGGTGGTAATGGTGACATCATCCTTGCCATGTCTGGCTTTAAGTGTACGCTTAATACCTTTTACCACCTGCTCAATGCTAGTATTTTCCC
>JALTKC010000093.1 GCA_027076245.1 Gammaproteobacteria bacterium | reverse complement strand
TGCTGGATGAACTGTGGTTCTTAATTGATCCCACCGATGCCAGTGGTTCATTTGTGGATCGGGGCCCTCAGTACCGCTCCGCTGTTTTCTATACTACTGAAGAGGAAAAGCAATTAGCTGAACAGGCTATTAAGGAACTGGAACGGTCCGGACGTTATGATAAACCCATAGTTACTGAAGTCAGACTGTTTGAAGCCTTTTATAAAGCAGAAGACTATCACCAGGATTATTACAAAAAGAATCCTTTACGCTATAAATATTACCGCTACCGCTCAGGGCGTGACCAATATCTGGAAAAAATCTGGGGGGATGAACTGCATAAACCTCGAAAACATAATACCGGTGCATCTGCTACAATGGCACCGTCAAACACAAACATGCCACAAACAGACAAGGGACGTTATATGAAACCTGAAAAAAAGGAACTGAAACAGAAACTGACCGATCTCCAGTACCGGGTCACCCAGGAAGAAGCCACCGAGCGCCCCTTTCAGAATGAATACTGGGATAATAAAAAAGAGGGTATTTATGTGGATATTGTTTCCGGAGAACCCTTATTCAGTTCAACGGACAAATATGACTCTAAAACCGGCTGGCCCAGTTTTACCCGCCCCATTGAGCCACAGAATATTGTTGAAAAAGAGGATAAGCACTTATTTTACAGCCGCACCGAGGTACGCAGTAAGCACGGCGATTCCCACTTAGGCCATGTTTTTCCTGACGGCCCTAAACCTACTGGACTGCGTTATTGTATCAACTCTGCCTCCTTACGTTTTGTGCCTAAGGAAAAGCTGACTGAGGAAGGTTATGAGCAATACAGTAAACTGTTTGAGAAATAATTGAGTTAATTTGGTAAACTAGGCGAATGTTCAATATTTTCACTCACTATTTTTAAATATGAGATTGGTATGTCCACAAAACTGATTAAAATAACCACCCTGTCTCTGGCCCTGGCACTGCCTTTTTCTGCTTGGGCACAGACAGACAGCAAACCCGAAACCATGCAGCAAAAGGCGGCTTATGCGATTGGTATCAACTTTATTAATTCCCTGAAACTGCAGGGCATTACACTGGATGAACCCAGTCTGCTGCAGGGCATACAGGATGCACTGAAAGGCCAGCTGGTATTAAGTCATGCTGAGATGCAAAGTGCTCTGGATGAATTTAAGCAACAGTTGATTGTTCAGCAGCAGCTGGCACAGAAAACCCTGCTCAAAAAAAACCAACAGGAAGGTGAGGCGTTTCTTTCTGCCAATAAAACAAAGGACGGTGTTGTTACACTCCCCAGCGGACTGCAATATCGGATTATAAAAAAAGGTTCTGGGCCCAGCCCAAAACTAACGGATAAGGTCACCACTCATTATCGGGGTACCTTAATTGATGGTACAGAATTTGACAGCTCTTACTCCCGTAATCAGCCGGCAACCTTTCCGGTCAATGGTGTGATCCCCGGCTGGACTGAAGCCCTGCAATTAATGCGCAAGGGGGCTAAATGGCAGTTATTTATTCCTGCCGAACTGGCCTATGGCAATTCGGCAGTAGGTAACAAAATTAAACCCGGCTCAACTCTGATTTTTGACATTGAGTTACTGGATATTAATTAAACCTAAACAAATCAGTTGAACCTACTGCGAATGTCCATAGCACTGAATGATATTAAATGATGCTCAAACATATTAAACATTCCGGAAAATGGCTGATCACCCATAAAGACTGGCGGGCACATTTTGTGTTTACCATCGGTGCAATTGTCGTCGGTCTGGTGGCCACTTTTATGGCCATTTCAAGTGAATGGGCCAACCATATGTTTCATCGCCTGACCACATATTCCCCATATCTGCCCTTTATTGTCTCTCCCCTGGGACTGATCCTGGTGGTATGGCTGACCCGCCGGTTTTTTCCTGGTTCCGAGGGCAGTGGTATTCCGCAGGTTCTGGCTTCCCTGGAAATGAGTCACGAAAAAGAGCGCAGCATACTGATTACCCTGCGTATTGCTGTGGGTAAGGTTTTATTATGTATCCTTGGTCTGTTAAGCGGCGCTTCAATTGGCCGTGAAGGACCAACAGTGCATGTCGGGGCTGCCATCATGTTTTCACTACGCCGTTTTGTACGTTTCAGAATTTATGATATGGAGCGTATCTTAATCCTGGCCGGAGGTGGGGCCGGTGTATCGGCAGCGTTTAACACACCACTGGCCGGTATTGTTTTTGTTATTGAAGAACTCAGCCGCTCCTTTGAACAACGTACCCGCGGCTTATTATTAACGGCTATTATGGCCGCTTCTATTACGGCCATTTCTTTTACCGGAGATTATACTTATTTCGGCTCATCTTCTGCGGTCATTAAAACCTGGGATGCTATTATTCCGGTACTGACCTGCGGCATTGTAGGCGGATTATTAGGCGGCAGCTTCAGCCTGATGCTGATCCACGGCAGCCGTTTTATTGCACCCTTTCGGGAAAACCGGCCTTTTTTAATTGCTGCTTTATGCGGTCTGAGTATTGCTATTATCGGTTTTTATTCCGGAGAACTGACCTACGGCAGTGGTTATGAAGAAGCCCGTTCCATGGTAATGGGAGAAGCAGAGCTGACCAACCAGTATGGTTATCTGAAACTGATAGCGACTGTCGTATCCTATCTGAGTGGTATCCCCGGCGGCATTTTTGCACCGTCCCTGGCTACCGGTGCCGGACTGGGGTCGCACATTGCTCAACTGCTGGGTGATTACCCTTATGGCCCTGTTATTTTATTCGGTATGGTAGGCTATTTTGCCGGGGTGGTTCAGGCACCGATTACCGCATTTGTTATTGTGATGGAAATGACCAATAAACATGAACTGATTCTGCCTATGATGCTAACGGCTTTTATTGCCACTGCCATCTCAAAGTCCATTTGTACAACCCCTATCTACAGCACCCTGGCGGATCATTTTCTACCGGATGATAAAAAGCTGCACCCGTGATCATTTAAAACAGCTCTACTTCATTCATTTTTTCTTTCATTTCACTGCAGTGAGTTTTTTCCCTGTTTGCAGAGTCACCTGATTCATCATTCAGTGACTGAACGCCCCCCTCTTCCGGTATACTGACAAACTGCTCAACAATATCTTTAAGCTGTTCAGCCATAATCTTAAACTCATTACCGGAGTTATAGGCATCCTGAGATGTTTTGGCCATGGTCTGAGACATAATAGTCAGTTGTTCCAGAGCCAGGTTAATACGCTCGTTATTCTGCCTCTGGATACGGGTCTGCTCTGCATTTTCCTTATTCATTTCAGTGACAGCCGTAATATCACTGACAATATTATTAAACGCATCACCGGCTTGTGATGACAGGTCCACTGTCGTATCCGCATGTTTCTGCATTGCAGACATTTTATCAACCACATTAGTTGAGGCATTCTGAAGCTTATCTATTTTTTCCTTGATAATAATGGTTTCTTCCTGGATCTTATGTGACAGGCTCCTGACTTCATCCGCTACTACGGCAAAGCCTCGTCCGGCGTCCCCGGCACGCGCCGCTTCAATAGCTGCATTTAATGCCAGCAGATTGGTCTGTTCAGAAATGGACTGGATAACACCGACTACTTCACCAATACTATTGCTGTCATCCGCCAGGTTCTGTACCACAACTGAGGAAGCTTCCACTTCAGTGGCAATTTTCTCTACCGATGTCACTGATTGCCTGATAATATTACGGCCATTTTCTGCCACCTGTCTGGCTTCTTCAACTGAATTGGCCGCGGCTATTGCCTTTTCAGCAATATAAACCATCTGCTCAGACATTTCCCTGTTGATCTGGGAAATTTCAGTCACTTTTTTCTCCTGGGTGCTGGAAAGATCCTGGGCACACTCGGTAACCGAACTCATTTTAAAGGCTTCTTTTGCCAGGTTGGTTGAAGAAAACACCACCAGATCCACTACCTTTTTAATTTTGGAAACAAAGATATTAAAATCTCTTGCCAGTTCTGCCAGCTCATCACGACCGACTTCATCCAGGCGATGTCCAAGACCGCCGCCTGAGGAAATTTCTGACATGGCATACTGTACGGAATTTAGGCGATCTAAAACCAGGAATTTAACCAGCAGCATAATGACTACCGCAGCAAATAAACTAATAACAATAATCATAATGGTATTTGTGGACAACTGCTCGGTATCGCTTAAGAGTTCATCTATCTGTACCTTGGCATGTTTCTGTTCTCTGGCAATAATACTGTCAACCTCTGTGCGGGTTTTAACCAGCAAGGGTCCAAGTTGATCATGTATTATCTGCGTATCTTTACGCCAGCCATCGCCACCATGCAGCTTAACCAACTGTGTTAAAGCCTGCTCATAATTACTTATCATATTCTGTAGTTCTTCAAAGCCCGTTTCCTGCTCAAAGCTGAAACTGTCTGAATACTCTGATAATGTCTCAATTGTCTGTTTCAGACGCTCCAGTTCAAAGGGAAACTGTTCTTCTTCTGCCCTGCTTCTATAAGTCAGATAGACCGTAATATTACGTGACAGATTGAGCCACTGACTACGTATTTCATAAATCTGCTGAAGAATTTTTTTGCGGATAGCTTCATCCACATCATCCATATCCGCTTCCGATTCAATCATGACTGATGTGGTCTGCAGCATTTGATTGAACAACGGCCCGATTTTTTCTGCCGCCAGTTGCAGGGCCGGTTTATTGAGTAAATCATTAATACCAACCTGCATAACATTTTGATACTGCTTATCCAGTTCATGCAGATGTATTTTAAGCTGGTTCAGTGCCGTAACCATATCGGCATGGGTGGATTTCTGCTTATCAAGAGCTGCAATATGTCCCATCAGCGTATTAATATTCTGCTGATAGCTTTCCTGGTATTGACTGTCCCGTGTCAGCAGATACAAACCACTCATGGCTGACATTTCTGACACCCCTTCTCTGATCCCCTGCAGATGGTTGATAATAGGGGTACTGACCTGGGTCACCTGGATCACAATTTCTTTCTGCTTATTACCGTGGTACAGAAAAAGCCCGCTGCCGGCAACAATAATTAATGTAAAAATAACATAGGACAGCTGTAACTTACTTTTTATGGTGTAATTTAATAAAGGCTGAACTATTAACTTTTGAAACATGGATTCCCCCGGTGGAAGTTTTTTTCTTATCTTTTTATATCGGCATGAACAAAATATAGTTTAGCCTTGAGGGATTTTCCAGTAAAAAAGACCGCAGAAAATGATTTAATTAATTGAAATAAGAGAAATTTTACTTTTATCTGACACTTATCGACAGACTGTCGATAAGTGTCAGATAAGTTTTTTATTGATACGGATATGATTTCCGTCTTGAAGTGTTATTGCATATTTTCCAGTGCAGCAATACGCTGTTCTAATGGCGGGTGACTTAAAAAGAGAGCCTTAATACCCTCACCTACACCACCGGCAATACCAAAGGCTGCCATTTGATCCGGCAAATCTTCTGTCGCATGTGCCTGTTGCAGTCGCTTTAGTGAAGCTATCATTTTCCGGCGTCCCGCCAGTTCAGCACCGCCACGGTCAGCCCTGAATTCCCGTTGACGGGAGAACCACATAACAATCATGGTGGCCAGTACGGACAGTACTATCTGGGCAATAATACTGGTAATATAATACGCAGGCCCATGCCCCCGTTCAGTTTTAAACACTACACGGTCAACAATATGACCGATCACTGTGGACAGGAACATCACAAAGGTATTCACCACACCCTGGATCAAGGCCATGGTGACCATATCTCCATTAGCCACATGAGACACTTCATGCCCCAGCACCGCCTCCACTTCATCCTGTGTCATGGCATTAAGCAAACCGGTACTGACTGCCACCAGAGCATTATTTTTATTAGCACCGGTTGCAAAGGCATTGGGCTGGGGAGAATCAAATATACCCACTTCCGGACGGCCTATTCCAGCCTGATCCGCCTGCCGATAAACCGTTTCTACCAGCCAGCGTTCAGCATTATTGGCCGGCTGTTCAATAACTCTAACCCCCATCGAGCGTTTAGCCATAGATTTAGACATAAACAGGGAAATAACGGAACCACTGAAGCCTACAATCAGTGACATCACCATCACTGCCTGAAGGTTCAGATCAACACCATTGGCCTGCAGCATTCCCTGTATTCCAAGTAACTGAAATACCGCACCAATCAGTGCCATGACAGCAAAGTTAGTGGCCAGGAAAAGTAAAATTCTGCTCATTTAATTGTTCCTTATATGAAATTTAATGATTGCTTATATTTATCGGGTTTAATAATCATAATTCAAGACATAGACCTGCTTAAATCACTCCGGTTCCGGAAATTTCTAAATATTGCCTTTAAAAATATTCCTTGACACTTATTAAACGTTGTTTTATATTTAATTTAACGATGTTTAATAATAGACAGAAAATCTGTCTTTTTTATTAAATCATTATTAAACACTGTTTATTTATGGAGAAAAATCATGCTTTCATTTATTAAAAACTTATTGCTGCCAGGCAGTCTGCTAATATTCAGTCTATTAGCATCGATCACAGCACATGCAGCCGGACTGTTAACTCCCGTTAATTCAGGCTTACCAGAACTGGAAATCCGCTCACATAAAGTGAATGTTATTATTGAAGATGGTTTTGCTACCACTACCGTTGAGCAGGTATTTCATAATCCCCATCAACAGGATCTGGAAGCATTGTATTCCTTCCCGGTGCCCGACCATGCTGCTGTCGGGGAATTTGTTTTCTGGGTGGACGGCAAGCCTGTCATAGGGGAAGTGGTCGAAAAGAAACAGGCCCGGGAAATTTACCAGAAGGAAAGGCAGGCAGGCCGTCAGGCTGCCGTTACTGAACAGAATGACTATAAAACCTTTGAAATCTCTGTTACCCCTGTAAAAGCCGGTCAGGATGTGCGTATTAAACTGGTTTATATTCAGACCACCCAACTGGACAGCGGGATTGGACGCTACGTTTATCCGCTGGAAGAAGGCGGTGTGGATGAAGAGCAGTTAGCCTTCTGGAATAATAATGATACAGTCACTGACCGGTTCAGTTTTAATTTACGGATAAAGTCTTCATGGCCGGTCAAAGGCGTGCGGGTTCCCCACCAGAGCGGTGCACAAATTAGTCAGCAGAATGAACGTTCATGGGATGTCCATATTAATAATATGGGCGGAACAGCAGCATCTGAAAGTGCTCAGGC
>JALTKC010000092.1 GCA_027076245.1 Gammaproteobacteria bacterium | reverse complement strand
GCGCCTTCGCCCAGCAGGGTATGACAACCAATACAGTCGTTGTCTTCCCAGACTTTCTTGCCCAGAACCACTTCCGGGGTGATGTTTTCTCGGTGGTCACGCTCGGGCAGCACTCCCTGCGTGTCAAAGGTTAGGGCCAGAAGTAACAGGAAGAAGAATACACTTCCCCCGAAAAAGATATTTCTGGCCATGGTTTTGGTAAACACTTCACTCATGGCATACTCCTATTATTATGTAAGCGTAAGTATCCTTTAAGCCGTATTTTCTCTCCTTGATGTACATCAAGTTTATACGGCGTAAGGGAACTATTTCACATAATAACTGTCTCTAAGGTCTCTTTTTACGGGAGAATCCAATCCTGGTGTAAAAACCAGAACTTACAGGCTTAAGTCCATAAACTCAATTCGATGATTACCACAGGGATTTTCTCTGGAAGGCCCCTGTGCCAGTACCGCAATACCTTCCGTAATATGATTGTTTCTAAACCAGTCACGCAAAAAAGGCGTCCACTCAGGCAGATCCTGTTCCACTTTGACTGGAAACACACCCCAGGAAAACTGCAATGACTGACAGGTTCGCTCTTCTGTACTTAAGGCCGTGATCCAGACCGGCAGACGGTAACGGGCAACATTACGAGCCATAGCACCTGAACGGGTAGGAATAATAACGGCCTGCGGTTCAATGCTTTTAACCGCCAGCTGGATATTATGCGCCACCAGATCAGCCAGGGCTTTTTTATCCCCCAGACGTTCCAGTTCCCGGTTGGTCTTACGATAAGGTTCCGTCCTGGCAGCGATATCGGCCAGCATACTGGTCGCGTCCACCGGATATTTACCCATAGCCGATTCACCGGATAACATCACCGCGTCGGTACCGTCCAAAATGGCATTGGCCACATCAGTGGCTTCTGCCCGGGTAGGACGCCGGTGTTCCGTCATAGACTCCAGCATCTGGGTCGCTGTGATTACCGGTTTACAATAACTGGCCGCTCTGGCCATAATCTGTTTCTGAGCCACGGCAATGGAGGCTATAGGTATTTCTACCCCAAGGTCGCCTCTGGCCACCATAATACCGTCTGAGACTTTAAGGATTTCTTCCAGATTATCTATGGCACCGGAACGTTCAATCTTGGCAATTACAAAAGGCTTAAAGCCCAGTTCGGCAGCCGTCTGTTTTAAATCCAGTATATCTTCCTTGTTGGCTACAAATGACTGACTGACGGCATCCACACCCTGTTTCAGGGCAAATTCCAGGCAATCCCGGTCATGGGCAGTAAAGGCACTAAAACCCAGATCAATACCCGGCAGGTTCAGCCCCTTACGGGAACGCAGTTCACCACCAGAACGGATTTCACAAATAACATCATTCCCCTCAATGGTTTTAATCTGCAATGAAATCAGTCCATCATTAAGAAACAGTTTATCGCCAGGTTTGACCGTCATGGGTAACTCCCTGAAACTGACGGATACCCGTTTGTCATCACCTGTAATCTCATCCGTTGTGAGCACAAAATCATCACCCACCTTCAGTTCAATGGGTTCAACTGCCAGCTCACCAATACGCATTTTGGGCCCAGGCAAATCTGCCATTATAGCCAGACGAATACCGGTTCGTTCGGATGCTTGCCGAAGCTTTTTTATGGTTTCACCATGGCTGTCAAAATCACCATGAGAAAAATTAAGCCGGGCCACATTCATTCCGG
>JALTKC010000091.1:4410-7226 GCA_027076245.1 Gammaproteobacteria bacterium | reverse complement strand
TCAAATTTCAGTTTGGAGAAGGCACCATGACCGACAACCCGTGCAACAATTTCCTTATAACCGCCATGATCACCGGGGTTTTCCGACATGACTTCCACAGTCCAGTTCTGGGTTTCAGCATAGCGGCTGTACATTTTAAATAAATCACCGGAGAAAATGGCAGCTTCATCACCGCCGGTACCGGCACGTATTTCCAGATAAATATTGCGATCGTCATTAGGATCTTTGGGCAGCAGCATTTTTTGTAAATCCAGAGACAACTGTTCCTGAAGCTGCCGGGCTTCCCTAATTTCCTCCTCGGCCATGCTTTTCATATCGGGATCGTTGTCACTGAGCATTTCCGTGGCTGTTTCTATGGTATCTGCTGCGTCCTGATACTGTTTGAATTTTTCTACTACCGGGCCCAGTTCGGCATATTCCATAGACAGCTCTCGAAAACGGTTCTGATCATTCATAACCTCAGGCTGTGATAATAGCAGGGATATTTCTTCATGCCGTTCAGACAGGGTTTCAAGTTTGCTTATAATAGATGCTTTCACTGCTTACTCTTAAAAATATTAGATGGTTAAGATTTCGGTGGAAAAGGAATGGTCAATCAGGGGACTGGTACAGCTAACGGTTCCGTGGCAGATCAAACAGTTCAATGGCCGCATCAATAAGTTCAGAACGATCATCCATACCGGCCTGTTTAATCTGAATACTCGGCTTATGGATCAGTTTATTGGTCAGCTGGCGCGCCAGTTCAGTGATAACCCGTTCGGCTTCTTTGCCGTTTCTAAGCTGTTTCAGGGCATTGGCAACGGCCTTATCCCGTATGTCTTCAGCGTGTTCCCGGAATTCTCTCATAATGGCAATGGAGTCCAGGGAGCGCAGCCAGTTCATAAAATGGCTGACTTCCACATCAATAATTTCTTCTGCCTTAAGTGCGGCTTCCTGGCGGGATTTCAGGCCCTCATCAATGATCTCCTTGAGATCATCCACGGTATATAAAAATACATCTTCCAGTTCGCCGACTTCTTCTTCAATATCCCGGGGTACGGCAATATCGACCATAAAAACAGGGGCATGCTTACGTGCCTTAATGGCCGATTCCACGGCCCCTTTACCCAGAATAGGCAACTGGCTGGCCGTAGAAGAAATAACAATATCCGCTTCAGCAAGGTGGTTAGGCAGTTCACTGAGTGAAATGGCATAACCGTTAAATTCCTGGGCCAGGGTATGAGCTTTTTCTACAGTCCGGTTGGCAATAATAATACGGCCAATGCCGGACTCGTTCAGATGCCGTGCAACCAGTTCAATGGTTTCGCCGGCACCAATGAGCAGTGCGGTATGATGCTGAAAATCACTGAAAATCTGTTTGGCCAGGCTGACCGAAGCAAACGCCACGGAAACCGGGCTGGCACCAATGGCAGTATCGGTACGTACCTGCTTGGCACAGCTGAAGGTATGCTGGAATAATTTGTGCAGAAACTGGCCGATGGTGCCGCTTTCTTTGGCCACAGAAAAAGCAGTTTTTAGCTGGCCCAGGATCTGCGGCTCACCCAGTACCAGGGAGTCCAGGCCGCTGGCAACACGCAGCATATGGCGCACAGCTTCTTTTTCAGGGTGCAGATACAGGTATTCTGTGATATCTGTATCTTCCAGATCATGGTGCTTTTTCAGCCAGGTGATCAGGGCATCAATAGCCGCTTCCGATTCACCATCATTACAGTTGAGCTGACAGTATAACTCGGTGCGGTTACAGGTAGATAAAATCACGGCTTCATTAACGGCATCCTGATCCGTCAGATCTTTTAAAGCCATAGGTATGGTATCAGGAGCAAAAGAAAGCTGTTCCCTGATTTTGACCGGAGCTGTTTTGTGATTAATACCAAGTGCAAGCAGCGACATAGAAATCTATCTGGTAAACCTCTGGTAAACTTTAGTGCATTATCCTGAAAGCTGTTTATAAACGGTTTATAAGCGGTTTTTAAATAAGCTTTAAAAGGATTCTCTAATTATCTGATATAAACAGGGCATTTTGCGTAAATTTTATTCAAAACTCAAGCAATCTTGCGTTTTAATATAAAATTTTAGTCAAATTTAATGCGGTTATGGTATAAATATTGTGGTATAAACTTGTTAAACATGAATAAATAACAGGCATATTGGAACTGGAACTTATATTTTTAAAATAAGTCTTATATTAAACAGCCAGATACCCTGTTGAGAATCAGAGTACAGAAAACTTAAGGATCCACTTCTTTGTTTAAACTATTGACCGGAAAACCTGCTAAACCCTGTTCACTATTATGGCCATTAATATTATCTTCAATAATACTGGCTTCCGGCTGTGCATCCGTTACAGATAAAACAGAAACAGCAGCGGTTTCTGATATAAACGCACACAAACAGGCCGCAGAAACCAGTACCGCAACGCCGCACAGTCAGAAAGCTGTTGCAGATAATACACCGGGAACAGAACTGGACTCCACACTGCTTTATGATCTGCTGCTGGCAGAAATGGCGCTGCAGCGTAATGATTACGACCTGGCCTTTAAAAAATACTATGCTGCGGCCGAAAAGACCCGGGACAGCCGTCTGGCCAAAAAAGCAACTCGAGTCACCCTGTTTTCCAAAAATGATGACCAGACCTTTGAGGCCGTCAAACTCTGGTCAGAGCTGCAGCCCGATAATATTGATGTGCTGCAGATCTACGCTTCTTCACTGCTAAACAGAAAACAGGATCAGGAAGCCCTGAAGTATCTGAAAAAAATTATTACTAAAAGCAACAATTTCGATGACGGGTTTCAGCGGGCTGTAGGCTTGCTGGATAC
>JALTKC010000091.1:0-4400 GCA_027076245.1 Gammaproteobacteria bacterium | reverse complement strand
GTCATCACTGTTTGCCGAACTGGGCAGAGGTCATGAAGACCGTGCTGTGGTTAAACTGAATCAGGCCAAACTGTCCTTTAAGCTGGGCGACAATGCCGGTACAGAACGCCATCTGAATGAAGCTCTGGCCATCAATCCGGACTATCTGGAAGCCAGTTTGCTTAAAATTCAGTTGCTGAAAAAGCAGCAGCGTTCGCAGGAAGCCATTAATCTTCTGGAAAAAACACTTAAAAAACAGCCTGATAATATTAATCTGAGGCTGGAACTGGTACGTATGCTGGTGGCACAGAAACAGACTAAAAAAGCTGCCATTCAAATTAAGCGGCTGGCTGATATGGATATTAATCCGGAAGTGATTTTTGCCATCAGCCTGTTGTCAATTGAAATTAACCGCCTGGATGATGCCAGAAAATACCTGGAAAGGCTGTATAAATACCGTTTGTATGCCAGCGAGGCTGCTTATTTCATTGCCCAACTGGAAGCCAGCCGGGAAAATTATGCAGAGGCGGAAACCTGGTTTAAGCGGGTTAAGCAGGGTCGTTATACCTTTGAAGCCTACCTGGGGCTGGCCATAGTTTATTCCCAGCAGGAAAAATTTGATCAGGCCTTTAAATTACTGGATCACTCCCAGGCCGGTAACAGCAAACAGAGCCTGGAAATTCTGCAGATTAAAGCGGAAGTCCATGCTCAGGCCAAAAACTATAAAAAAGCCTATGAGATTTATACTGAAGCCCTAAAAATGGCGCCCAATAATCATGATCTGCTTTATGGCCGTGCTATGCTGGCCGAAAAATTTGACCGTATTGATTTACTGGAAAAGGATTTACATGCCATTATTGCCGAAAATCCCAAAGACAATCAGGCGCTTAATGCCCTGGGTTATACTCTGGCAAACCGTACGGATCGGTACCAGGAAGCCCTGCAGTATATTGAACGGGCCCTGAAAATTGCGCCTGAAGATATTGCCACTCTGGACAGTATGGGTTGGGTTTTGTATAAACTTGGCCGAAATGAAGAAGCTCTGAGCTATCTTAAAAAAGCCTATGACAAAGATAACGACCCTGAAATTGCTGCCCACTATGGTGAAGTGCTCTGGGCGCTGGGCCGGACTGAACAGGCTCGTGCTATCTGGCGCAAAGCCCTGAAAAAACATCCCCAACATGAAGTTCTGGTGGGTACCACCCGCCGCTACCTGAAATAAAGGTCTGTCAGTCATGCTTCATTACAGACAGTACGGCAGTAACGCCCTGTTGCTGCTTATACTGTTTAATCTTTCCGCCTGTACCCTGTTTGAAACAGGGCCAACGGAACCCGTTTATCAAACAGCCATTCCACAGAACTGGACAGCCAATGGCCGTATCAGCGTGATCCGTGGTGAAGACAACTGGTACGCTCGTTTTAGCTGGATACAGCAGGGCAATGATTTTCAGATCCGCTTTACCGGTCCCCTGGGAGAAACCCGCTTACAGGTCAGCCAGATCGGTTCTAATGTGCGCTTAAATACACCCTCGGTAGAAAAAAAGGGTGCCGGTCTGGAACAGCTTATTTTGCAGGAAACCGGCTGGGTTTTTCCGGCATCATCCCTGCGCTACTGGCTGCACGGCCAGCCTGAACCTTCAGCAATAGCAAAAATTCAGTATAATAAAACCGCTCAAATCCGGGAAATCCGCCAGCAGAACTGGCGTATTCAGTACACCCGATGGATGACCGTGGATGAAAGTGCTGAGGCTGCCAGTGCCACAGCAAAAAGTGCCACAGCAAAAAAAGTATTACCTAAAAAGCTGGTTATTACCCGGGACGACCTGAAAATCAAAATTATTATCAGCCAGTGGCTGCTAGCGCAACAGTCCCTGCCATTACTAAACTGAAGCACTATTTCCAGACAGCATACTTGTCCTCCCCCCTGGGAGTGCGGGCATCCTTGCCCGCATCATATAAAGCAGTAAAGCATAATACAAGTTATTAACACGGACATACCTGGACTTATAGAAGATCGTGTATAATTATTTTTTTTAAAATACCATATTCAGAATAATCTGAAGATAGGAAAATCCCTTTGAAAAAAATATGGCTGGCACCGGCCAAAATTAACCTGTTTTTACATATTACCGGCCAGAGAGAAGACGGTTATCATGAATTACAGACCGTTTTCCAGTTTCTGGATTATGCCGACGAACTCCGTTTTGATGTGCGTGATGATGGCGAAATTGTACTTGAAACCCCGCTACCTGGTGTGGCTGATAAAGATAACCTGGTAGTAAAAGCCGCCCGACTATTACAACAGCAATCCGGTTGTCCAGAAGGTGCCCATATCCATATCAGTAAAAAATTGCCCATGGGCGGAGGTCTGGGTGGTGGCAGCAGTGATGCGGCTACGACCCTGGTGGCACTGAACCAGCTCTGGAATATCAACTTTGAGAAGGATGAACTGGCTCGCCTTGGTCTGGCTTTGGGTGCTGATGTTCCCGTGTTTGTCCAGGGCTATGCGGCCTGGGCAGAAGGGGTCGGTGAAAATCTGTCTCCGATAAAGCTCGATGAACCCTGGTATGTGGTACTGATCCCTGAAGTTTCCGTCTCTACTGCGAAAATTTTTGCTTCCGATACCCTGAAAAGGAACTGTACACCACTGGATATTAACCGTTTCCTGGCAGGTGAAGGGGATAATGTCTGCGAAGAAGTGGTCTGTCAGCAATATCCGGAAGTGGCTGAAGCCATTCAATGGCTGTCTCAGTTTGCATCGGCCAGAATGACCGGTACAGGGGCCTGTGTTTTTGCTCCAGTAGAATCAGAAGCCCAGGCACAGGAAATTTTACAGCACAAGCCTGCACAAATAGATGGTTTTTATGCCCGGAGTTGTAATATTTCTCCTTTATATTCACAGAATTAAAATAAACCATAGAAAAATTGAATTTTTTTTTAATTTTGGGTGTGACAAATAAAAAATTTCAGCGTATAATCCACCCACCTTTTTGGCAAGGCGTCATTTTTATATAGAATTTAGTATCTATGCGGGTTCTATCACTAAGTTGACTACCTGATATGTGACGACTAAAATCGGAAACATATTATGCTCGGTTATTGTTGGGCCGTCGCCAAGCGGTAAGGCACCAGGTTTTGATCCTGGCATGCGCAGGTTCGAATCCTGCCGGCCCAGCCACTTCTTAAAGAACAGAAAATTAACGGACAAATTTTTTGTTGGCCAGGGTCTGCTAAGGCCATACCAGGCTAAAGGCTTTTTATTCCAGGCTAAAGGCTTCTAAGTACTAGCTAAAGGCTTTTCAACTTAAATAAATAACCCACTGAAATACCAGGAACGAATACAAAAAGCGTTTTAAAATAAGGCTTTTTATTGAGCTAAAGGCTTTTTACCGAGCTAACGGCTTTTAAGATTAAATTTGCTGTAAGTTTGCTACAATAACAGCAACTTAATTTCCACTGGGGAACAGACTGTGTCCGACTCAGACATGATGGTTTTTTCGGGAAATGCGAACCCGAAACTGGCAAAAGATATTTGCAGGCATCTGAACATACCCTTGGGTAAGGCTTATGTCGATAAGTTCAGTGACAGCGAAATCATGGTCGAACTGATGGAGAATGTGCGTGGAAAGGACGTATTTATTGTCCAGCCAACCTGTCAGCCGGCTAATGATCATCTGATGGAACTGATGGTCATGGGTGATGCTATTCGCAGAGCCTCGGCCCGACGTATTACTGCGGTAGTACCGTATTTTGGTTATGCCCGCCAGGATCGGCGTCCGCGCTCTGCCAGAGTGGCGATTACCGCCAAGGTAGTGGCCAATATGATTTCCGGTGTTGGAATTAACCGAGTGCTGACCGTTGATTTACATGCCGATCAGATCCAGGGCTTTTTTGATATACCGGTGGACAATGTATATGCCTCACCCATTTTGCTGGGTGATATCTGGCGTCAGAAATACCCTGACCTGATGGTAGTATCACCGGATGTCGGTGGTGTAGTACGGGCCAGGGCGCTGGCCAAGCGTCTGGATGATGCGGATCTGGCGATTATTGACAAACGCCGCCCCAAGGCCAATGTGGCCAAAGTAATGAATATTATCGGGGATGTTGAAGGTCGTTCCTGTCTGCTGGTCGATGACCTGGTGGATACGGCCGGTACCTTGTGTAAAGCCGCTGCGGCTCTAAAAGAGCATGGTGCATCCAAGGTAATGGCTTATATTACCCATCCGGTATTATCCGGCCCGGCAATCGATAACTTAAATGCTTCGGAACTGGATCACCTGGTGGTTACAGACACCATCCCGTTGAAACCGGAAGCCGAAAAATGTACTAAAATCCGCCAGCTAAGCAGTGCCATGATTTTAGGCGAAACCATGATGCGCATTAACCGTGAAGAATCGGTCAGTTCGCTCTATATGGAC
>JALTKC010000090.1 GCA_027076245.1 Gammaproteobacteria bacterium | reverse complement strand
CCATACGCTTGGGTTTAAAATAGGTGGAACCTTTAGGTGTATCGGATACACTGAAAAAATAAATAACCGCATAAGTCAGGGCGATTATACCGGTTAAACCGACCGCATAACGCCAGCCGTCATCACCACCAAACAGCAGGGCTATGGTAGGCAAGCTCATGGCCGCCGCTGCAGAACCAAAGTTGCCCCAGCCGCCGTAAATACCTTCGGCAACACCTACCTGTCTGGCAGGGAACCATTCACCCATCATACGAATGCCGATAACAAAACCGGCACCGACAAAGCCCAGTAAAAAGCGTGCCAGGGCCAGACGTTCAAATGTGTCTGCGGTGGCAAAAATAAAACAGGGGATACTGCCCAGAGCCAGTAGGGTAGAAAACGTTCGTTTTGGTCCAAACTTGTCCACCAGCATCCCGATAATAATCCGGGCTGGTATGGTTAAGGCCACATTGAGAATTAATAAAGTTTTAATCTGCCCATCCGTCAGCCCAAGACTTTCCTTAATGGAAACCAGTAAAGGTGCATGGTTAAACCAGACAAAAAAGCTGATAAAAAAAGCCAGCCAGGTCAGGTGAAGTATTTTAACTTTCCCGGTAAAGGAAAACAGGTTTAGCCTGCTGTCCGATGCGCTGTTATCTGACACGCTGTTATTTGACATAAGTAGAACCCTCTTAAAATATTAAATCTTACTAACCTTTAAGCATATAATAGGCCAGCATTGCGTAAGAATTTGAAAAAAAAGGATAAATTATTAATTTTTAGATGCGTTTTTTAATTATGCACTATCAGAGTGCATTGTTATGGGGCATAAAACTGAAGTGTTGCATGTAAAGGGGGGAGAGTAACCCAATGAATGACAGGAAAGATATTTTTTATCTGTTAGAATAGTTAAACCTGACTTTTTCAGGTTTAACAAATATCTGACAATAAACAAACAAGATAAGTTTATGAGTAAAAATAAAATTGGTCGTAATGCAGCTTGTCCCTGTGGCAGTGGTAAAAAATACAAGCACTGTTGCTTACATAAATCATCCGGCGCAGAAAACAGTCTGTCAGACTCTGCTGTTATGCCTGATTTTAAAGAGGCTCTTGAAAGCCAGGAATTTAATGATCTGCAAGAGGCAGAACAGTTTGCCAATGCTTTTATACAAAGCAGAAACAGCAGACCACTTAAAGAATTTCAGGGTTTATCCCCTGATCAGATGCAGAGTCTTCTTTACCTTCCGTATGAATCTCCGAAACTGCTTGAATTTTCAGAGCCAACATCAGATGTCAGTACAGTACCCATTATGAAACTGGCATTATTATTACTTAATGGGGTGGGTGAAAAAGGCGTTAAAGCCACAGCCAAAGGCAATTTACCCAGAAAACTGTGCCGGGAAATTGCTGTTAATTATTACACAAAAGAAGAATATCAGCGCAGAACAAAATACAGTAATATCAACACAGAAATGGATTTTTTTGATTTGCATGTGGTCAGAATCATTGTCAGACAAGCGGGTCTGATAAAAAAATATCATGGTAAATATCTGCTGACCAAAAAAGGAATAAACCTGTTGGCAGAAGATAAGCACCCGGCTTTATATCTGCTACTGTTTCAGACTTATACCAGCAAATTTAACTGGGCTTATCTGGACAGGTTTCCTGAACTTTCTGTTATTCACATGTCATTTGCCTTTACTCTCTATCTACTCAGCCGATATGG
>JALTKC010000089.1 GCA_027076245.1 Gammaproteobacteria bacterium | reverse complement strand
ATATTAATTGAGAGATGTTTTAACTGTTGACATAGTCCCAGTGTTTTCCAGCGTATAACCGTTTTTGTAACATGTTTAATAAGCCACTTACCCAACGGGATGATTAAAGCATTTTGTTCCGCTATAGGTATAAAACGTTCCGGTGATATCCAGCCCTGCTCGGCATCCTGCCATCTTGCCAGTACCTCAGCACCGACAACGTGACCATTCCTATCCACTTTAACCTGGTACCAGGTTTCCAACTGATTATTATTGATTGCTCTGGACAGCAGTGCCTTCATTTTTTCCCGGACATTAATATTCTCCTGCATTTCAGAAGAATAAAAAGTAATACAGTTTCGACCACGTTTTTTTGATTGATACATGGCAATATCTGAATGCCTGAGCAACTCTTCACTGATAGCACCATCATCAGGGAAAATACAGATACCCAGCGATGCCGTTACCGTAAATTCTGTACCGGACAGATCGTAAGGGATAATAATAGCTGCCCTGATTTTTTCTGCGATCTGTTCTGCTTTAACTGCAGCCTCAACAGCAGAATGCCCCAGTTCAGGCAGCAGTAATACAAATTCATCGCCGCCCATTCTAGCCAGGGTGTCTTCCGAACGGATCTGGGCAAGCATGCGCCGGGAAACATCCATAAGCAGCTTGTCACCGGCTGGATGCCCTCTTGAATCATTCAGTCCTTTAAAATTGTCCAGATCGATAAAAATAAGTGCGCCTTTAAATTTATGTCGGGCAGCCCTGGAAAGTTCATTATCCAGTTTCTCAATCATATAACGCCGATTCGGCAAACCGGTTAAGGCATCCTGGTAGGCCTGCCTTTCAGCCGCATTTAGCATTTTCTGATTTTCCTGTTCAGCCTGTTCCAGCCTGGATGCCATATAATTGAAGGTACGGATCAGATAACTCATATCATCATTATCATCACTATTTATACGCACCTTTAAATCCCCTTCTCCCAGTCGTCTTGCTGCTTGAGAGATATAGGCTATACGACTGGAAATCCGACGGTAAATAATATAGGAAAAAAAGCTAACGATTATAAAGACTAATACCAGAAGGAAAAACATTTTAAACATATCGTTTTGAGCACGATCAAATTTCTCCTGCTGTACAAAAGAACGCAGATGCAGTGTCTGCACCACTATTTCCTGGTAAACAATCAGTAACTGTGAGCGCAGCTGAGCTTCAAGTTCTGTCGCCATATTCAGCTTTTTTGCCTGATTATTGAGTAAAAATGACTGGTATTGTTGCTGGTTGTGCTGATATTTTTTTAATATAATTCTGGCCTGATGCAGCTTGGTTTTAATTAGGGAAATTTTCTGAATACTGGGCGAGTTCTTAAATAACTGTTCAGCAGAATTTATCTGTGCCTGAATATCTTCAAGTACCCGTTTATACTGAGAATAATGCTGCTGACTCTGGGTATTTAAATAATTACTGGCCAACAACTGCATACGGGTTTCATTTTTTAAAAGCTCACCAAGAAACCGATCTCTTTCAAGCGAGTGTTCCAACGCATTAAACTGATGATAAACCAGATAACCACTGAGCACATTCATTAGTAAAATCAGAGTGATAAGTGATAACAGACTGCGTAATATGGTCATTTTTAACGAATTCCATCAGTTTCAGGCTTAAGTCCGACCCGCTCCGGAGCCAAGCTGCTTAAGGGCTCCAGGGAAAGTGACTCAAATAATGG
>JALTKC010000088.1 GCA_027076245.1 Gammaproteobacteria bacterium | reverse complement strand
ACTTTCTTGCCCAGAACCACTTCCGGGGTGATGTTTTCTCGGTGGTCACGCTCGGGCAGCACTCCCTGCGTGTCAAAGGTTAGGGCCAGAAGTAACAGGAAGAAGAATACACTTCCCCCGTAAAAGATATTTCTGGCCATGGTTTTGGTAAACACTTCACTCATGGTCTTTTCTCCTTATCATTGGACCTGGGCAAGATTGTTATGGTTTTTTCGGTTTGTTGGTATTGTTTTTACTGCGTTTAAAGTGGTCAGATCGGGTTACATATAACCGTTGAAAAGTATCTATTGTAACGACATAAATATCATTGATATCAATCAAGTTTAGATGAGCAGAAAAGAAAAAATATGACTTAAATCCGGATTTGTAGGAAAAAACTGATGGCCGGCAGATGTAAGGGGAATGCGGACATTGGCCCGCATTAAATAGCGTCAGTTGTTAGAGTAACCGTCAGGATTCTTACTCTGCCAGCGCCAGGTATCTTCAGCCATTTCGTCCAGTCCCCGTTCTGCTTTCCAGCCGATTTCCTGCAGAGCAAAACCCGGATCGGCAAAGCATTGTGCAATATCGCCGGGACGTCGAGCTACAATCTGATAGGGCACTTTTTTTCCCGATGCTTTTTCAATGGCGCGCACCATTTCCAGAACACTATAACCCTGGCCGGTACCCAGGTTATAAACCACCAGACCTGGCTTGCTGTTAAGTTTTTCCAGGGCTTTAATATGACCCACCGCCAGATCCACGACATGAATATAATCGCGTACGCCAGTACCGTCGGGGGTATCGTAGTCATCACCGAATACAGAGAGTTTTTCCCGCTTGCCTACTGCAACCTGGGAAATATAAGGCACCAGATTATTTGGAATACCATTAGGGTCTTCACCAATCAGACCGGACTTGTGTGCGCCGACCGGGTTGAAATAACGCAGCAGGGCAATATTCCACTGGGGATCGGCAATATAGAGATCCCGGGAAATTTCTTCAATAATCAGCTTGGAACGGCCATAAGGATTGGTTGCTGAAAGGGGAAAATCTTCCTTAATGGGGACAGTATGCGGGTCACCGTAAACGGTGGCTGAGGAACTGAATACAAAGTTTTTCACATTATGGTCGCGCATCACTTTAAACAGTACCAGGGTTCCGGTCAGGTTGGTCTGGTAATATTCCAGCGGCTTTTCTACCGATTCACCTACGGCTTTGAGTCCGGCAAAATGAATAACAGCATCAATAGCATGCTCATCAAACACCCGGCTTAAACCAGCCTCATCCAGAATATCCTGTTTATAAAAGCTAACCGATTTACCGGTAATGGTTTTTACCCGGTTCAGGGATTCCTTACTGGAATTGCAGAGATTATCAACGACCACGACTTCATAACCGCTGTTTAATAATTCTACGCAGGTATGGCTGCCAATATATCCGGCTCCGCCGGTGACTAAAATTTTCATTTTATTCCCTTTGTTGTGATAATAGCTTGTTTAGCTAATACTTATCCGAGTGTAACTATTCAGTATACCTGACCGTGATTGACTGCAGGTACTGTATTTCCGGGGACGCTCAAGTACATCCATGTATCGCTTTACGAAAACATCCATGTTTTCATAAACCCCGTAAACACAGTACCTGCAGCCAATCACTCTACTGTGCTTTCATTGAAGCTGAGTAGTTACATCCGAGTTTTATTTAATAAGAAGTTTACCCAGAATTTTTTCATAAATCAGGGATAACTTGTCCAGATGATCAACCGCCACACACTCATTAACCTTGTGTATGGTTGCATTAAGTGGCCCTAATTCAATGACCTGAGCCCCAGTGGGGGCGATAAAACGCCCATCGGAAGTACCGCCGGCCGTTGACAGTTTGGTATCAATGCCGGTAATGTCCTTAATGCTCTCAACGGCAGCATCCACCAGTTCGCCTTTATCGGTCAGAAACGGGTTGCCGGATAAAGTCCACTGAATATCATAATTAAAGTTATAGGAATTAAGAATTTTTTCGACCCAGGCGGTAATTTTTTCCTGATTGAGTTCTGTGGAAAAGCGGAAATTAAACTGTATTTCAATATCTCCGGGGATCACATTAGTGGCACCGGTGCCGGAATGGATATTGGAGATCTGAAAACTGGTGGGTGGAAAAAATTCATTGCCCTGATCCCATTCAGTCTGAGTCAGTTCAGTCAGAGCCGGTACGGCAAGATGGATTGGATTATTGGCCAGATGAGGATAGGCGACATGACCCTGAGTGCCGTGTATGGTCAGTACTGCGCCCAGTGAACCCCGGCGGCCATTTTTAATGGTGTCTCCCAGTTCAGATGTACAGGAGGGTTCACCCACCAGACACATATCAACAGGCTCGTTATGTTCACACAGGTAATCAACCACTTTAACCGTACCGTCAATGGCCGGTCCTTCTTCATCACTGGTGATTAAAAAGCCTATGGCACCACTATGTTCCGGATGCTGTTTGATAAAACGTTCGCAGGCCGTAATCATGGCGGCCAGGGAGCCCTTCATATCGGCGGCACCGCGTCCGTATAACTGACCGTCAATAATGGTGGTTTCAAACGGCGGGGTATTCCAGTGTTCTACGGGACCGCTGGGCACCACATCCGTGTGACCGGCAAATACAAACAGCGGCTTGTTCTGACCTCGTTTGGCCCAGAAGTTATCCACCTCGCCAAAACGCAGACGCTGAATATCAAAACCAATGGCTTCCAGCCGCCGGATCATAATTTCCTGACAGCCTTTATCATCGGGAGTCACAGAGTCGATATTAATCAGCTGTCGGGCCAGTTCAATGGTAGGGCTTAATTCGGGCATATTATTCATTTTGTATTGGATAAGGTTCTTTAATAGGAGGTTATGCCTGCAAAAGACGACGCTGCAGTAATGTCTGCATATCGCGACGTCCATCGGCTATTACCATAACGTAAACATGTTCAGCTATGATCCGGTAGATAATGCGGTAGGGTTTGAAAAATACCTCACGGTACTCTCGAATCCCGATGGTCAGAAGTTCTTTTGGCCAGGTTCCTCGTTCAGGGTTTTCAGAGAGGCTTGAAAATACTTTCTCAATTTGATCGAGAACATAATCCGCTTTTCCCGGTGCATCGTGGGACACAATGTAGTCATAGAGATCTTCCAGATCCCGCGAGGCATCGTCGGTTAGAAGTACCTGAAAAGTCATTAACGGTGTTTGTTACGGTCTCTAAGTCGCTGAATAACATCACCGGCTTTATGAACTTTGTCTTCTTCAATCTGATGAGAGCCAAGTGCAAGAATCTTCAGCAGAGCCATGGTCTCCTGGGTCTGCTCATAGCTTTCAATGTTCTGCAATACAACCTTGGCCTCGCCGTTCTGGGTAATGACCAGAGGAGCATCCTGATCCGAAAGGTTACGCACAATATCTGCAGCATGTGCTTTCAGATAACTGATTGGTTTAATTTGATTTGAAAGTTTCATAAGCATATTCCCTTAATATGACCTAATATAGTCCGAAAACAGGTCAAGTGTCAATCTGCAAAGTCGGGGAGTTCGGTAACAGGACGTAAGGGCAAAACTTAGGGTAAAATCTGCTCATATTGTTCAGTTTTAAAGCCAACATAATACTGGCCATTAATATCCAGTACCGGGCGTTTAATAATTGAGGTATTTTCCAGCATAATATTAATGGCTTTGGCCTCATCAAGGTCTGTTTTCTGCTCATCAGGCAGTTTGCGCCAGGTCATGCCCCGCTTGTTTAGCAGAACTTCCCAGCCCAGTTGTCTGACCCAGTTCTGCAGGGTGTCTCTGTCCAGTCCGTCTTTTTTAAAACTATGGAACTGAAATTCTATGCCTTTGGCAGCCAGCCATTTTCTGGCCTTACTAACTGTATCACAGTTGGGAATGCCGTATAAAGTGATCATGTTTATTTCCTGATTTAAATAATGAAAAAACCCGCATATTGCGGGTTTTTTGGGTTGCTTGTGTAACCGGGTAAATTCCGGAAATAGAGCAGGTATTAAATATTACGCAGTAATTCGTTAATACCGACCTTACCCAGAGTTTTGGCATCCACCTGCTTAACAATGACCGCACAGTACAGGCTGTATTTGCCGTCTGCAGAAGGCAGGTTACCGGATACCACTACCGAACCGGCTGGGATACGCCCATAGGTGATTTCACCAGTCATACGGTTATAGATACGGGTACTCTGACCAATATAAACGCCCATGGAAATAACGGAGCCTTCTTCTACAATGACACCTTCAACCACTTCAGAACGGGCACCGATAAAGCAGTTGTCTTCAATAATGGTGGGGCCGGCCTGCAACGGCTCCAGAACACCGCCAATACCGACACCGCCAGAAAGGTGGACGTTTTTACCAATCTGGGCACAGGAACCGACGGTTGCCCAGGTATCGACCATGGTACCGCTGTCCACATAGGCACCAATATTACAATAAGACGGCATTAGTACCACGCCCGGAGCAATATAAACACCTTTACGAACGGTGGCAGGAGGCACTACTCGTATGCCTGCTTCACGGAAATCTCTGGAGTTAAAGTCCTGAAATTTGGACTCAACCTTGTCAAAGTAATTAGTGGAAGCGCCTTTCATAAAGTGGTTGTCTTCGATACGGAAAGACAGTAAAACGGCTTTTTTCAGCCACTGGTTAACTACCCAGTCTCCGTCAATTTTTTCAGCAACCCGCAGGCGGCCGGTATCCAGCATATGAATAGCTTCTGATACGGCCTCTTTTACATGGGTATCTACCGTAGCCGGGGTAATTTCAGCCCGGTGTTCAAAGGCCTGTTCGATTACTTCTTGCATATCAGTCATAATTATTCCTTGTAACGCTTTAAATAAGTGCGTATTCGTTGAGCCGCTTCAATGCACTCCTGTAGAGGTGCCACTAAAGCAATTCTTACATAGCCGAGGCCGGGATTGGCCTGACCGGTTGTTCTGGACAGGTAACTGCCGGGAAGTACAGTGATGTGCTGTTCTTCATACAGTTTTGAGGCAAATTTTTCATCATCCCCGCAGGGAACCTTGAGCCAGATATAAAATGAGCCCGGTGGTGCAGAAATATCGATTACGGGATCGAGAATTTTTATAAAGGCTTCGTATTTTTCACGGTAGCGATCCCGGTTCTGGCGTACATGTTCTTCATCCTGCCACAGAGCAATACTGGCATGCTGGGTGGGTAAGGGCATGGCTGAACCGTGATAGGTTCGGTACAGAAAAAACTTTTTAATAATGTTGGCATCACCGGCTACAAATCCCGAACGCAGACCGGGCACATTGGAGCGTTTGGACAGGCTGTTAAAGACCACCAGGTTTTTAAAATCGGTAATACCCATATCACTGGCCACTTCCAGCAGTCCCGGTGGTGGGCGGCTTTCATCCTGGTAAATTTCTGAGTAGCACTCATCAGAGGCAATAATAATATCAAAATACTGGGCTATTTTTATAAGCTGCTGCAGCAGTATCTTATCCATTACCTCACCGGAAGGGTTACCTGGTGAGCAGATATAAAGCAGCTGAGTGTGTTTCCAGATTTTTTTAGGAATGCTGTCAAAGTCCGGAATATAATAGGTCCGTTCACAGGCATTGGCAAAATAAGGGGTAGCACCAGCCAGTATGGCGGCCCCTTCATAAATCTGATAAAAGGGGTTAGGCATAATGACCAGCGGATCTTTTTCTTTTCTGTTGATAACCGCTTGGGCAAAGGCAAACAGAGCTTCACGGGTGCCGTTTACAGGTAATACCTGGGTTTCCGGATCGATTCCATTTTCTGGTACGTGATAGCGTTTTTCTATCCATTGAGCAATGGACTGACGTAATTCAGGCAGCCCCCGGGTGGTTGGATATTGAGCCAGGCTATCCAGGTTGCCTTTAATGGTATCAAAAACAAATTCAGGAGGTTCATGTTTAGGTTCGCCAATGGACAGAGAAATATGGCTTAACTGGCCATTGGGATAAATTGATTGTTTTAATTTAGCTAGTCGTTCAAATGGATATGGTTTTAGCAACTCTAGTGCAGGATTCATTCTCTGGCTCTCAAAATCAGACCGCGAAATTATAAATGAAAAGTATCATAACAGGCAAATGATCTTTGTTATTTTGCTTAATGGTAATACAATAATTGAATGATTAAGTCATCTAATTATATTGCTTTGCATCATGGCAGTCTGATCGTTAAGGATCTGTCAGCTGCTCTTGATTTTTACTGTCGGATCCTGGGCATACAGCAGAACCGATCACGTCCGGAAATGGGCTTTGATGGTGCCTGGCTGGATATTGGTGCACAGCAGATCCATTTATTAAAACTGCCCAGAACAGAATTTTATCCACAGAATGGTCCGCCGGAACATGCCGGACGGGATCGGCATCTGGCTATTCATGTGCAGAATGTGGATAACATTAAAACCAGTCTGGAACATCATGATATTGCTTTTACCATGAGCCGTTCCGGTCGTAAGGCTCTGTTCTGCCGGGATCCGGACGGCAATGGTCTGGAGTTTATTCAGGTATAAGCTTATTGCAGCCTATTCCAGTTCATCCACCCGCTTGATAATGCTGCGCCGTATCTGTTCCTGTTTCTTGATGTCAGTAATAATCTGCTGATTTTCATCACGAATAACAAAAACATCTTCCACCTTTTCTCCAAATGTGGAAATTTTGGCATTTTCCAGAGAAATATTCTGCTCCACCAGAGCCTGACCGATGCGCGACAGCAGGGCGGGGCGATTGGAAGCAGTAATGGTCATAATGGACTGGTTGTTTTCCAGGTCTTCATCAAACTGTACTCTGGTTTCCAGAGAGAATTGTTTCTGAGTCCTGCTCAGTCGCTGACTGGATTGGGGCAGCTCAAACTGTTCCTGCGAAAGTTTTTTCTCAAGAGCCTGACGGATACAGTCCAGCCGTTCCTCATCTTCAATGGCGTTGCCATTCTCATCCAGCACAAAATATGTGTGGTAGGTATAACCATTGGATGAGGTAAAGGTTTTGGCTTCAAAGACATCCAGTACCTGCTGGGACAGTATGGATGTGACCAGGGCAAACACATAATCTTTTTTAGGTGTATAGACAAAAATTTCTGTGCCGCCGCGCTGATTATGGTTGTTGACCATAACAATCGTATATTTTTCTTCTTCTGAATCTGCGCTCTGCAGACCATTCAGGACAGCGGCAGTCTGTCCGACAATTTCATCGGGCTGCAGTTTAATAAAGTATTCAGCAGGCAGAGTCGCCCACAGGTCATTAACCACCTGTTCCTGATAACCCTGTCGGGTCAGCTGTACCATAGCCATAGCTTTAGCATTATTAATAACTTCATCCTGTTCCTGCTGATTTTCCAGTCCCTTGTTCAGAGCAATACGGGTGAGGTTATACAACTGCACGAGTAAAGCGGCTTTCCAGCTGTTCCAGACCTTGGGACTGGTAGCCCGAATATCAGAGACGGTCAGTAGATATAAATAATCCAGATACAGGTGATCTCCGACAACCATGGCAAACTCATGCACCACGGCAGGATCATTAATGTCCTTGCGCTGTGCAGTCATGGACATAACCAGATGGTTACGTACCAACCAGGTCACCAGGCGGGTATCACTCAGGTTTAAATCGTGGCGCTGACAGAACTGTTCGACATCAGTGGCTCCCAGAATTTCATGGTTGCCGCCCCGGCCTTTGGCAATATCATGGTATAGGCAAGCCAGGTAAAGCAGTTCAGGTTTGGGGATCATTTTTGCGATCTTACTGGCCAGCGGTAATTCATCGTCATGTTCCGGTACAAATAACCGGCGGGCATTACGCAGGACTTTCAGGGTGTGTTCATCAACGGTATAGGCATGGTAGAGATCATGCTGCATCTGGCCGACGATTTTTTTAAATTCCGGAATATATTCAGCCAGCACCCCATAACGGTTCATACGGCGCATTTCATGGGTAATACCGAAGGGCTGGCGCAGAATTTCCATAAATAGACTACGGCAGCGCAGATCTTTACGAAAACTGTCATCAATCAGGTAACGATGTGCCCGGATCAGGCGGATGGTACTGGCTCTGACGCCCTTAAGTTCAGGATCCTGACAGAGCAGTAAAAAAATTTCCAGCAGCGCAAACGGGTAGTTGCGAAATATAAACTGATTAGCAGCCGCTATATAGCCTTTGTAATTAATAAAACGGCGGTTGATTTTCTGTGGTTTGGCGTCAGAATCACTATAGATAATGACTTCCTGAAAATACTGCAACAGCATTTCATTAAGCCGCTCCAGTTCCATAACGGTCTGGTAATACTCAGTCATAAAACATTCAACGGCCAGTTTTCCTTCCTGATCGGTATAGCCGAACTGTGCCGCCAGTTCACGCTGGTAATCAAATAGCAGACGTTCTTCATGACGTTTGCATAAAATATGCAGGGCAAAGCGGATTTTCCACAGGAAATTCTGGCCATTTTCCAGCTGCTCATATTCCTGGGGGGTCAGAAAGTTATGTCCGATAAGCTGTTTAAGGCTGTCCACATTAAAATGTCGCTTGGCCACCCAGCCGATGATCTGAATGTCTCTCAGACCACCGGGGCCTTCCTTGATATTGGGTTCAAGATTATAGGCCGTTTCATTAAACTTCAGGTAACGACGCTGTTTTTCTGCAATTTTAGCCTCGGTAAATTCCCTGGTGGGCCAGATATTGTCCGGACTGAGCTGGGAAGTCAATTGCTCAAATAAAGCCGGCTCACCGGTGATCAGGCGGGATTCCATTAAATTACTGATAATGGTGATGTCACCTGCAGCTTCGTTAATACATTCATCTACCGTACGTACACTATGACCGATTTCCAGGCCGATATCCCATAACAGGGCAATAAACATATGCAGATTATCTACAAAATCCTTATGGGCAGGATTGCCGGATTCCAGATCATGTTCTTCATCGTGCAGCAATAGCAGATCAACATCACTATAGGGGTGCAGTTCACCGCGACCGTAGCCGCCTACAGCCACCAGGGAGGCATTGTTACCCAGATGGTAAAAATCCCAGGCCAGGGTCAGTATAATATCAATGGACTGGGACCGTTCATGGATCAGATGCACAATATTATGCTGGTTCTGGAATTGCTGAACCTGAGTATCATAAATGGATTTAACGGCATTTTTTAAGGGCATGACCGGTGACTGGGCTTCAGCCAGTTCAGTCTGTAATGCCCTGACATCAAACAGCAGTTCTATGGCTGGCGGGACAGTGAGTTCCATCAATAAGTTTCCATCATGTTGGGTTGTTTTTGTGTTAGTTTCAGGATTAAATTGGGCTGGTTTCACCTTCTCGCAGGGTGAGTATTTCAAAGCCGTCGGCGGTAACTAAAATGGTATGTTCCCATTGGGCAGACAGGCTGCGATCCTTGGTAACTACCGTCCATTTATCCGGTAACACCCTGACATGACGTTTACCGGCATTGATCATGGGCTCAATGGTAAAGGTCATGCCTTCTTCCAGAATTTCACGAGTGCCGGGTTTGCCATAATGCAGTACCTGGGGATCTTCGTGGAAGTTAAGTCCGATACCATGGCCGCAATATTCTCTGACCACAGAAAAATTCTCTTTTTCAGCGTGTCTGGCTATGGCATAGCCGATATCTCCCAGGTGAATACCGGGTCTGACCATTTCTATGCCCACATACAGACATTCGCGGCTGATTCGGCATAAGCGTTCGGCCAGGATTTTGGGCTTGCCAATCATAAACATCATACTGGTGTCGCCATGGTAACCGTCTTTAATTACAGTAATATCCACATTGATAATATCACCGCTTTTAAGTTTCTTGTCACTGGGAATGCCGTGGCAGATCTGATTATTAACAGAAGTGCAGATGGATTTTGGAAAACCATGATAATCCAGCGGGGCAGGGATGGCCTGCTGTTCATTAACAATATAATCATGGCAGATCCGATCCAGTTCATCGGTGGTAATACCGGCCTGAACATGTGGGGTGATCATTTCCAGTACATCGGCAGCCAGCTTGCCGGCGATGCGCATTTTTTCTATTTCTTCCGGGGTTTTTATATTGATACTCATAGGGTCTTTTAGCAGCTCAAATCAGGCTCTTATTTTCAGTTCGGGGCATTATCTCTTTTATTGCCGTGATATTCAAAGTTTATTGCTTTTACGGTCAAAGAAAGATTGTTGTTTTCAGGCTTTTATGGAATAATACGCACGCCCTGATATGTGTGGAAAGTTATAGGTAGGTTATATACTTAGTAACACCTGTTCAGGGACAAACATTTAAATTCCCTGTGAATTTAATTAATCCGAACCTGTATCGACACATAAATCCGGGTGCTCGGGATGTACTGCAAGGTATTGAACGGGTTGGTTTATGGGATACGGGTGAGATCCCAACCCTTATTTAAAGGAACAAAAATTATGGCAAAAGTCACTATGCGCCAGATGCTAGAAGCAGGCGTTCATTTCGGTCACCAAACTCGCTACTGGAACCCTAAAATGGGTCAATATATTTTCGGTGAGCGCAATAAAATCCATATTATCAATCTGGAAAAAACGCTGCCAATGTTCAATGATGCCATGAACTTTATCAGCCAGGTTGCATCCAAACGCGGCAAGGTTCTGTTTGTAGGCACCAAGCGTGCGGCCAGCCGTGCGATTAAAGAACAGGCTATTCGCAGTAATATGCCTTATGTAAATCACCGCTGGTTAGGCGGTATGCTGACTAACTTTAAAACTGTTAAGCAGTCTATCAAACGCCTGAAGTATCTGGAAAAAGCCTCTACTGACGGTACTTTTGATACCCTGACAAAAAAAGAAGTGCTGATGCATTCCCGTGAACTGGACAAGCTGGAAAAAAGTCTGGGCGGTATTAAAGATATGAACAATCTGCCTCAGGCTCTGTTTGTTATTGATGTCGGTCATGAAAAAATTGCGGTTCAGGAAGCCAATAAACTGGGTATCCCTGTGATTGGTGTGGTTGATACCAACAATAAAGCTGAAGGTATTGATTATATTATCCCCGGTAATGATGATGCGATTCGTGCTATCAATCTGTACACATCGGCTGCGGCTGACAGCATTCTGGAAGCCAAGTCTGCCAGTACTGAAGTGGTTGCTGATGATTTTGTTGAAGTGGACGGCTCAGAAGAAGCTGAAGAACAGACATCATAATTACTCTATTAAGATAGAGAGCACAGGTCCGGTTTAAATCAGATTATTTAAACCGGACAGCTATTATTAAAAATTTAAATTAGTGAGCAGAACGAGAAGCTGATTTCTTTTCTGCTGATTAAAGAAACAGAGGTCAAAGAACAATGGCAATTACTGCTGCAATGGTAAAAGAACTGCGCGAGCGTACAGGCGCAGGTATGATGGAGTGCAAAAAGGCACTGGTTGAAATGGATGGTGATATTGATGCGGCCATCGAACATATGCGTAAAACTGGTCTGGCAAAAGCAGACAAAAAAGCCGGTCGTATCGCAGCTGAAGGTAAAGTGGTTGTAGAATTCAGTGATGACAATAAAAAAGGTGTCATGCTGGAAGTTAACTGTGAAACTGACTTTGTTGCCATGGGCGATGAGTTTGGTAATTTTGCCAGTGCTGTGGCTAAGCGTATTTTAGAATCTAATCCGGCTAATGTTGAAGAACTGCTGCAGATGCCTTTAAATGATGGTGACTCTGAAACCATAGAAACGGTACTGAAAACCATGATCGCCAAAATCGGTGAAAACATGTCAGTACGTCGTTTTGTGACTTTTGAAACCGAAGGTCAGCTGGGCGCCTATCTGCACGGAACCAAGATTGGTGTAGTAGTTGATATGCAGGGCGGTAATGAAGAACTGATTAAGGATGTGGCCATGCACGTTGCTGCCAGCAACCCTAAAGGTCTGGATGAAGCCTCTCTGGATACTGATGAACTGGCCAAGGAAAAAGAAATTGCAGCAGCCGAGGCGGCTAACAGCGGTAAGCCTGAAAATATTATCGAGAAAATTGTTGAAGGTAAAATCAAGCGTTTTATCAAGGACAATACTCTGCTGGGTCAGGCTTTTGTTAAAGATCCTGATATCACTGTTGAAAAGCTGGTTAAAGATGCTGATGCTAAAATTCTTGGCTTCACCCGTCTGGAAGTGGGTGAAGGTATTGAGAAGAAATCAGAAGATTTTGCATCAGAAGTTATGGCTCAGATCGGCAGTTAATTTCGCTTAACTGCTCTCCCGCTTTCTGACCATAATGGTCAGAAAGCACAGAGAAATTCAAATATCGACCCGAACAATAAAAAGGAGCAGCCTGTGAGCGTTAAATATCAAAGAATCCTGTTAAAACTCAGCGGTGAGGCTTTAATGGGGGAACAGAATTTTGGTATTGAACCGCAGGTTCTGACCTATATCTCCAAAGAGGTTAAGAATCTGGTTAACCAGGGGGTTCAGGTCGGTATTGTTATTGGCGGAGGTAATATCTTCCGCGGTGTCGGTCTGGCTGCTTCAGGTATGGATCGGGTAGCCGGTGACCATATGGGGATGCTGGCGACCGTTATTAATTCCCTGGCTCTGCAGGACGCACTGGAAAAAAACGGTGTGGCGGCACGAGTCATGTCTGCTTTACCCATTCATCAGGTCTGTGAAGACTATATCCGCCGTAAGGCCATTCGTCACCTGGAAAAGGGGCGTGTGGCTATTTTTGCTGCCGGTACCGGAAACCCGTTTTTTACCACCGACTCTGCTGCCAGTCTGCGCGGCATAGAAATAGAAGCTGATGTGGTTATTAAAGCCACCAAGGTCGATGGGGTTTATACCGCTGATCCGGTTAAGGACGCCAGTGCAACTTTAATTAAGCACCTGACTTATGATGAAGTACTGGAGAAAAAACTAAATGTTATGGATGCTACTGCTATTGTGCTGTGTCGAGACCATAACATGCCGGTACGGGTTTATAATATGACCAAAGAAGGTGCTTTGCAGAAAGTCATTGAAGGTGGTGATGAAGGTACGCTTGTTGAATAAAAAGCTAACTAATAATAGCTGAGCATAAGGGTTGAGTAAAAGCTGATATTACACCGGAACAATTTTATACCAGAAGAATGTCTGGTGTTATCTGCAGGAGAATAAAATAGATGATTAATGAAGTTAAAAATGATGCGGCCACCCGTATGGGTAAAACCATTGAATCCCTGAAACAGGATCTGATGAAAATCAGAACCGGTCGGGCACACACCAGTTTGCTGGACAGTATTACCGTAGAATATTATGGCAGTGAAACCCCTTTAAATCAGGTGGCCAATGTATCGGTACTGGATTCCAGAACGCTGTCTATCCAGGTGTGGGAAAAACAGCTGATCCCTGTAGTGGAAAAAGCCATTCTAAGTTCCAACCTGGGCCTTAATCCAGCGACTAATGGTGAACTGATCCGTCTTCCATTGCCTCCTTTAACAGAAGAATCCCGTAAAGGTTTAATTAAAGTGGTACGCCAGGAAGGTGAAAATGCCAAGGTGGCCATACGCAATATCCGTCGTGATGCCAATAGTTCCTTAAAGGAACTGGAAAAAGAAAAAGAAATTTCTGAAGATGAAGAACGTCGCGCCCAGGACGAAATTCAGAAACTGACAGATAAGCATGTTAAGGAAATTGATCAGATTCTTGCGGAAAAAGAAAAAGAACTGATGGAAATTTAAAATGCCCGAGGATAAGCCCACTGGTAGCCAGGGAAATGATTTACGCCATGTCTGTATTATTATGGACGGCAATGGTCGTTGGGCCAAAAAACGTTTTATGCCGCGCTTTGCCGGTCATAAGGCCGGGCTCAGTGCGGTAAGAAAGATTGTCAGTAGTTGTGTTGAACAGGAAATAGAAGCTCTGACTCTGTTTGCCTTTAGCAGCGAAAACTGGCGCCGACCCAAACAGGAAGTGGGGTTGTTAATGGAGTTGTTTGCTACGGCTCTGACTCGGGAAGTTAAGAAATTAGACGAAAATAACGTACAATTACGTATTATCGGTGATCTTTCCGCATTTTCAGAAAAAATTCAAACCCTGATAAATAAGGCAATCGACCAGACTGCAGATAATACCGGCCTGGTTTTAAATATTGCCGCCAATTATGGTGGACGCTGGGATATTACCCAGGCCGCAAAAAAAATGGCTTTTGAAGTTCAGCAGGGACGCCTGTCTGCAGAAGACATCAATGAAGAAACCCTGGAACAATACCTGTCATTAAAGGATCTGCCAGAGCCTGATTTATTTATCCGCACCGGGGGAGAGCAGCGGATCAGTAATTTTATTCTCTGGCAACTGGCCTATTGTGAACTGTATTTTACCGACATTTTGTGGCCGGATTTTTCCAAAAAAGAATTTCAGCGGGCCATTGATTCTTACCGCACCAGACAAAGGCGTTTTGGCCGCACTGGTGAGCAGCTTAATAACAACACTAATAAAAACGAACAAGAGCAGAAATAATATATGTTAAAGCTGAGAATCATTACTGCACTTGTTTTACTTCCCCTGGCACTGTATGCCATCCTGTTTTTAGACAATCCAGCATTTGCGGCGGTTATTGGTGCAGTGACTTTAATTGCCGCGTATGAATGGGCCGGTTTTGCAAAATTTCCCTCTGTTCTGTCCAGGCTGGCCTATGTCGTTATTGTTGGTACGGTTATTTATTCCCTCTGGTTAATTAATTTTGTTATTTCTCCTATGATTATGAATGCGGTCTCAGGCGTTTTCTGGCTGTTAGCCCTGATGTTAATTTTTGCCTACCCGGGCAGTGCATCTTTCTGGAAAGACCGTCCGCCAATGATTGCGGTGCTGGGACTTATCCTGCTGACCATGACCTGGTATTCACTGACAGCCATCCATGCTATTTCTGCTGTACAGATTGGATATGGGCAGATTACCGGGCCCTATCTGGTATTATCCGTAATGATGCTGGTCTGGGCTGCGGATACCGGGGCTTATTTTTCAGGTCGGCGTTTTGGTAAAAACAAGCTGGCACCGGCTATCAGTCCAGGTAAATCCAGGGAAGGCGTGTACGGCGGTATGCTGCTGGCATTGTTTATTGCTTTGATTTTTGCTCTGTGGAATAAGGCCACTATGCAGGATTATCTATATATTACTGGGATTAGCCTGGTAACCGTGATTTTTTCAGTGGCTGGTGATCTTATGGAAAGTATGTTTAAACGTCAGGCTAATCTGAAAGACAGCGGCAATATCCTGCCCGGCCATGGCGGTATTTTGGATCGAATTGACAGTGTGACGGCTGCAGCACCAGTATTTTATATTGCCCTGTCATTGACCTATCTGCATAACGCATCTTCTGCTTTTTAATCATGCATTGGCCAGCCGTTTAGCAAATGAGACAAATTACATGATAAATATTGCTATTTTAGGGGCTACCGGTTCTATAGGCACCAGTACCCTGGATGTTATCTCGCGTCAGTCGGATCGCTTCCGGGCCTGGGCTCTGACTGCCAATAATAATGTTGAGCGGCTGTATCAGCAATGTCTTGACTTTGTGCCGGCGTATGCGGTGATGGTTGATGAAAATAGTGCCGAACAACTGGCTCAAAAATTAAAGAACCATCCTGAAACCCAGGAAATACGGGTACTTTCCGGGGCTGCTGCTCTGGACAAAATAGCCTCCGATCCAGACGTGGATTATGTTATGGCGGCCATAGTCGGGGCGGCAGGTCTAAGCTCATCCATGGCAGCCGCTCATGCCGGCAAGAGGATTTTACTGGCCAATAAAGAATCTCTTGTTATGTCCGGTGCTTTATTTATGCAGGCTGTTAAGGATAATAATGCCGTGCTGCTGCCTATAGACAGTGAACATAATGCGATTTTTCAGTCCATGCCCGGTCAGTTAATGACGGCTAATTCAGCCTCATCGAGACAGATGGGCAGTCTGCACGATTTTGGTGTTGAAAAAATCCTGTTGACTGCTTCCGGTGGCCCCTTTCTGAACAAATCTCTGTCTGAACTGTCCAATGTGACGCCGGATCAGGCATGTGCTCATCCTAACTGGGAAATGGGGCGGAAAATTTCTGTGGATTCGGCAACCATGATGAACAAGGGGCTGGAAGTTATTGAAGCCAGCTGGCTGTTTAATGCTACAGCCGATGATATTCAGGTAGTGATCCATCCGCAAAGCGTGATCCATTCCATGGTCTCCTATAATGATGGTTCAGTACTGGCTCAATTGGGCAATCCCGATATGAGAACCCCTATTGCTCATGCTATGGCCTGGCCGGAACGTATGGCCTCCGGTGTTGAGCAACTGGATATTTTTCAGGTGGCGCAGCTGAATTTTCAGGCACCTGATTTTGAACGTTTTGTCTGTCTGCGTCTGGCTTATGATGCCTTGCGTCTGGGCGGTACCGCTCCGGCCATATTAAATGCGGCCAATGAAGTGGCTGTGGATGCTTTTTTAAATGAAAAAATTGCCTTTACTCAAATTGCCCGGGTCGTTGAGCAGACTATGGAACGCTTAACAGTGCATAATGTTAACAGTATGGATGTAGTATTAAGTGCCGATCAACAGGCACGGAACACTGCAAACGAATTGCTGCAAAACTAATATCTGGTTCCTTCAAAAAAAAATGGTTAAAAATGTACTGTCCACCTTATGAATAATCTTGCTACAACTTTACCTGCCTTTATCTTTACCATTGCCTTGCTGGTGGCCATACACGAGTTTGGCCACTTCTGGGTGGCGCGTAAACTCGGTGTTAAGGTATTACGCTTTTCGATTGGCTTTGGCAAACCCCTGTTTAAGTTTACCGGTAAGCAGGATGATACCGAATACGTCATTGCCGCTATTCCGCTGGGCGGTTATGTTAAAATGCTGGATGAAAGAGAAGGTGAGGTGCCGAAAGAAGAACTGCATAGAGCCTTTAATCGACAGCCCGTCTGGTCACGTTTTGCCATAGTATTTGCAGGTCCCTTTATTAATTTCGTATTTGCTGTGTTTGCCTTCTGGATGATGTTTGTTATTGGTGTTCAGGGTGTCAAACCAATTATGGGCCACCTGAATGAAAGCTCTATTGCCTGGCAGGCGGGATTACGGGAAGGGGATAAAATTGTGGCGGTAGATGGTTATGCCACCCCGACTCTGAGTGCGGTATATGAGCAATTATTATCAGCCTTTTTAAATCGCAGTCAGGTTAAACTGAAACTGGCTGATGAACGGCTTATTACTATGAAACTCAATGAGGTGCCAAAAGATATTGAGCCCTCAGAATTACAGAAAATTATCGGTCTCAGTATCAGGCTGCCCGAAGAAGACGTTATTATCAGCGAAGTGACGCCCGATTCTCCCGCTGCTCAGGCCGGTATGCAGGCCGGCGATCAGGTTCTGGCCATTAACGACCAGCCCATCAGACACTGGCGGGAGCTGGTCAGGGCTGTAATAGATAAGCCAGGCCAGACGATTTCTGTAGAAATACAACGCAAGGTTCAGGACAGGCTCCAGCGCGAGACTTTGCCCATTAAAATAGCATCCGTAGAGTACAATGGTGAAACAATCGGCCGAATTGGCGTCCGGCCCAAAGCCGTTACGCCCTTACCGGAAAGCATGTATGCCATGCATCAATACGGTATTTTGGAAGCAATTCCACGGGGAATTGAAAAAACCTGGGATTTATCAGTGCTAACCTTAAAAATGTTAGGTAAAATAGTGCTCGGCGAAGCCTCCATTAAGAATATCAGCGGTCCGATTACTATTGCCGAAGTGGCTGGACAGTCAGCCCAGATGGGATTTGAAAGCTTTCTTCGTTTTCTGGCAATAGTCAGTTTAAGCCTTGGGGTAATCAACCTGCTGCCTATCCCCATGCTGGATGGCGGACATCTGTTGTATTACCTTATTGAAATGGTAAAAGGCTCACCGGTTTCAGACGCAGCCCAGGAACTTGGCCTGAAAATTGGTGTGGCTATTTTGATTATGCTGATGAGTGTGGCTTTATTTAATGATTTTAATCGTTTGCTTCAGTAACCTTTATCCATTACAGACTCTCCTTATGGAAGAGTGGCAGGATGAGGGGCGTTGAACAAACGCAAGATAATAATAATTTTTAATTTTCCTGAACACCTAAAACGACAACAGGAAAGTACAACCATTGATGACTGGAACTCACTAAATGAGACGTGTTTTTTTCTCTATTGCTAACATTGTTAACCTTAAAGCTCATTGTAAAACTAATATAAAAAAAATAGTTTTTATAAGTACCGCTTCTATAAATGCCCTGTTATTTTGTCTCCCATTATGGGCAATTGAGCCTTTTACTATTGAAGATATTCAGGTCGATGGTTTACAGCGTATTTCTGCTGGTACCGTATTTAACTACCTGCCCTTAAGAGTAGGGGATAAAGTTGATGACAGAGCTGTCTCCAAATCCATCCGTGAGCTGTTTAAAACCGGTTTTTTCAAGGATGTACGTCTGGAGCGGGAAGGTAATCGACTGATTGTTTTTGTTGTGGAACGTCCGGCTATTGCTGATATTGAATTTGAAGGCAATAAGGATATTGATACCGAAGAATTAACCAAGGCCTTAAAACAGATCGGTTTTGCTGAAGGCAGGGTTTATGACAAGTCCACTTTGCAGCGGGTGGTAGAAGAACTTAAACGTCAGTATTATGCCCGAGGTAAATACGCTGTACGTATTGACACCGTAGTCACTCCACTGGAGCGTAATCGTGTAGGCATTCAGGTGAATGTTTCAGAAGGCCTGGTAACCACTATTACCAAAATAAACTTTGTCGGCAATAAGGCCTTTGATAAGGAAACTCTGCTTGATGAAATGGAGTTAACCACACCGACCCTGATTTCCTTTTACACCAAAACTGATCAGTATTCCAAGCAGAAACTGGCCGGGGATCTGGAAAATATACGTTCCTTTTATCTGGATCGGGGATATATCAACTTTAAAATTGATTCCACCCAGGTGGCCATTACGCCGGATAAAAAGCATATCTATATCACTATTAATATTACTGAAGGGGATAAATATACTATTAAGGAAGTTAAACTGGCCGGCGACCTGATTGTTGAACCCAAGGAAATTTTTCCGGTTGTTAAAATACAGAAAGGCCAGTATTTTTCCAGAAAAAATATTACTGAAACCTCTGAAGCCATTGTCGATATTCTGGGTAAGGCTGGATATGCCTTTTCCAATGTCAATCCTATTCCACAGGTGGATGATAAGACCAAGGAAGTTACTCTGACCTTTTTTGTTGACCCCGGCAACCGGGTTTATGTTCGGCGGATCAGTGTTATAGGCAATACTAATACGGCAGATGAAGTCATTCGCCGTGAAATGCGTCAGTTTGAAAAAAGCTGGATTTCAACCTCCGATGTAGAACGTTCTAAAGCCCGTTTGCAGCGGCTGGGTTTTTTCAAGGATGTTAGCGTAGAGACACCGCCAGTACCAGGCAGTTCTGATATGGTAGATGTTATTTATACGGTAGAAGAACAGTCCACCGGCAGTATTAATGCCGGTGCCGGCTTCTCTCAGTCTCAGGGAGTTATCTTTAACTTCAGTATTACTCAGGATAACTTCCTGGGAACCGGTAATCGCTATAGTATAGCGGCTAATACCAGTGATGCTAATACCATCTATAGTTTCAGTGTTACCGACCCTTATTTTACTGCTGACGGTATTAGCCGTACCCTGCGTTTTAACTGGCGGGAAACGGATCTGGCTGAAGAAAACCTGTCTAATTATGCGACGGATAATATCAGTTTCGGTGCAGGATTTGGTGTACCGATTAATGAGTTTGACCGGATTGGTTTTGGCATTGATTTTGAAAATACCCAGATTGATCTGCCGTCAGTGCGTGTTGGGACAAACTCTGATGGTTCAACTTATAAATATATGAATACTTCTCTGGATATTCTTGATTTTGTGTATAAAGAAGGTGATGATTTCTCAGTATTAAGGTTGTCAGCTAACTGGTCACACGATAGTCGGAATAAAGCCATATTCCCAACCAGAGGGGCATTACAACGTTTATCCGGTGACTTCACTATTCCCGGTAGTGACAGCCAGTTTTATCATATCAATTATGTTCAACAGCGTTTCTTTCCCTTAACACGAACGACAACACTTATGTTAAAAGGTAATATTGGCTATGCCGATACATACGGAGGTGATATCTTTCCACCGTTTGAAAAATATTATGCAGGGGGTATGAGAGACATTCGTGGCTATAAATCCAATACTCTGGGTCCTAAAGATGATAAATACAGAGAGTTTAAAAATTTCCGTGGTGAAACTGTTGTTAAGCATTTTCCGACAGGGGATCCACTGGGCGGACAGTTAAAAATAATAGGTAATGCTGAAGTGATTTTGCCAGTTCCTTTTGTTAAAGACTCATCAGCTTACCGTTTAAGTGGATTTTTTGATATGGGTAATGTTTTTGCCGATACCGGAGACTTTGAAACTGGAGAGATTCGTTATTCAACGGGGCTTGCAGGAGCATGGCTCAGTCCCTTTGGTTTACTAAGAGTCAGTATTGCAGCGCCGTTAAATAAAAAAAGCGGGGATGATACGGAAACCTTTCAGTTCTCCTTTGGTCAATCTTATTAAATTGCCGGAAATCGTGTAGAATAGCCCTTATCGGCTATCTAAATAAAGAAAATAAATATTATGGAGAATCATATGACTAAGAAACTGATGGCACAATCCCGATGGTTAATATTAATCATCTGCCTGTTTTCAGTCTCTTTTGCCTGGGCAGGTCAGAAAATTGCCTTTGTCAATCAGGCTAAACTACTGCAGAAAGCGCCACAGGCGGAAGCTGCACGCAGTAAACTGCAAAAGGAATTTGCCAAACGGGATAAAGCACTGGTTAATTTACAAAAAAAAATCCAGAGCAGTACTGAAAAATTACAGAAAGATGCGGCCATTCTATCCACTACAGAGCTGAATAAGCTAAAACGAAAAAGCACCATGATGAGACGGGATCTGGAACGCGACAAGGCAGCGTTTAAGGAAGATTTGAGTATTCGTCAGAATGAAGAGCTGGTCAAACTGCAGAAGTCGGTATTGCAGTCCATTAAAACCATTGCTGAACAGGAAAAATACGATCTGATCATCAGCGAAGGGGTTATTTATGCCAGTAAACAAATTGATGTAACGGACAAAATTCTGGCTCAACTGAAAAAACAATATCGTTCAGGCAAGTAATTTTCTGTAGCGCCTGACTAAGCAAAACACATGTCCATTTCCACCCGGCAGGCCAGCCTGAAAGAACTGGCTGAATATGTTAATGCAGAGTTTCAGGGTGATCCTGAAGCTCGGATTTCAGGTATTGCCACTCTGGAACACGCCCAGCCGGGTGATCTCAGTTTTTTTTCCAACCGTAAATACCACCGATTTCTGTCTGGCACCCGGGCAGGTATTGTTATTCTTAAAGCAGAAGATGCACAACACTGTCCGACTAATGCGATTATTACCGATGATCCTTATTTAAGCTATGCCAGACTGGCTGCCTGGCTTACCACTGAACAAAACCCAACTTCTGAAATTCATGATACGGCCATTGTCGGCCAGAATACTCATATAGGGGAAGGCGTTTCACTGGCAGCTAATGTGGTTATTGGTGATCAGTGTCATATTGGCAATAATGTCAGTCTGGATACAGGCTGTGTAATTGCTGATGGTGTGACCATTGGAGATAATACCCATTGCTATCCTAATGTCTCCATTTATAAAAATGTACGTATTGGTAATAACACCCTGATTCATTCCGGTGTAGTTATTGGCAGTGACGGTTTTGGCATTGCCAATGAGCAGGGTCAATGGATTAAGGTTCCCCAGCTGGGCTCTGTACAGATTGGCGATAATGTAGAAATCGGTGCCAATACCACCATTGATCGGGGCGCCATTGAAGATACCATTATTGAAAACGGGGTAAAACTGGATAACCTGATCCAGATTGCCCACAATGTTCATATTGGTGAAAATACGGCCATTGCAGGCTGTGTCGGAATCGCCGGCAGTACGACTATTGGCCGTAACTGTGCCATCGGTGGGGGAGCCGGTATCCTGGGCCATTTAAGTATTACTGATCAGGTACACATTACAGCCACTTCTCTGGTGACCAAAAGTATTAATAAACCTGGTGTCTATTCTTCAGGTACGCCTCTGCAGGAAAATGCCCTGTGGCATAAAAACTTTGTCCGCTTTAAACAGCTTGATTCCATGGCCAGACGCATAACAGAATTACAGGCACAAATTAAGACCCTGAAAAAATAATTACCGGCTGGTTTCCAAACAGTGACCGGTTCTACTATGACTTATTCCCATATAAAAGTATAATGGTTTCAGAACTGATTTTAGTTCAGAGCTGATATAACAGTTTAGAAGCAGTATATTTAGCTCAAGACTCGCATTTAAAAAGATATAAGAAGAAATAATGGAAAAACAACTCAATTCAATGGATATCAATGATATTCTGGAACACCTGCCTCACCGCTATCCTTTTTTGCTGGTGGACAAAGTCGTGGATTATGAAGCCGGAAAATATTTAACCGGCATCAAAAATGTCAGCTATAATGAACCGCAGTTTACCGGTCATTTTCCGCAAAAGCCCATTTTGCCCGGCGTTCTGGTGATTGAAGCACTAGCACAGGCAACGGGTATTCTTGCGTATAAATCGACCGATTCAAAACCCAGTGAAAACTCTCTGTATTATCTGGTGGGCATAGATAAAGCCCGTTTTAAACGTCCGGTAAACCCTGGTGAACAGCTGGTATTAAAAGTTGAAGTGGTTAAAAATATGCGTGGTGTCTGGAAATTTAATGCCGAAGCAACCGTTGATGAGCAGCTGGTGGCTTCTGCTGAATTAATGTGTGCTGAGAGAGATGCCTGAGCAAAATTCTGATTCTGTTTTAATTCATCCAACTGCTATTATTGATCCCTCAGCAGAACTGGCGGATGATGTTTCAGTAGGTGCCTATTCTGTTATCGGCCCCAAAGTAAAAATTGACACGGGCAATACCATTGCTTCTCATGTAGTGATTAACGGTCCCACCACTATTGGTAAAGATAATCACTTTTACCAGTTCGGTTCCATTGGTGAAGCGCCTCAGGATAAAAAATATCAGGGCGAAGACACCGTACTTGAAATTGGCAGCCGGAATATTATTCGTGAATTTACCACTTTAAACCGTGGGACTGTTCAGGATCGTGGTGCTACTACCATTGGCGATGATAACCTGATTATGGCTTATGTGCATATTGCCCATGATTGTGTTCTGGGCAGTCATATTATTCTGGCCAATAATGTCGCTCTGGCCGGTCATGTTAATATTCATGATTATGCTATTTTAGGCGGTTTTTCTCTGGTGCATCAGTTCTGTACTATAGGCTCTTATTGTTTTACCGCCATGAACAGTGTAATTTCCAAGGATATTCCGCCTTATGTTATGGTGTCCGGTCATATGGCCAAACCTCATGGTTTAAATACCGAAGGTCTGAAACGTCATGGTTATAGTAGCCAGACTGTCAAATCCATTCGGCAGGCCTACAAGGCTCTGTATCGTTCCGGCCTGACGCTGGAAGATGCCATTACCGAGATAAATGAACTGGCTACAGAATGTCAGGAACTGATGTTAATGACCGAGTTTTTAAATAATCACATTAAGCGCGGGATCATCCGCTGATGCGTATAGGCATTATTGCGGGCGAAGCGTCTGGTGATATCCTTGCCTCCGGTCTTATTAAAGCCATTCACAAATACTACCCTGATGCTCAGTTTGAAGGCATTGCCGGCCCTTTAATGATTAAGGCAGGTTGCAGGGCTATTTATCCGGCAGAAAAGCTGGCGGTGATGGGACTGGTTGAGGTACTGGCCCATTATCGGGAATTATCTTCTATCCGCAAGGAACTTATTCAATACTTTATTGCCAATCCGCCCGATGTCTTTATCGGCATCGATGCGCCGGACTTTAATCTGGACATTGAGGCAGCCTTAAAAGCAAAGGGCATTGCTACTATCCATTATGTCAGCCCTTCAGTCTGGGCCTGGCGGCAGTATCGGCTGACTAAAATTGCCCGGGCTGTGGATATGATCCTGACCCTGTTTCCATTTGAAAAGCGCTTTTATGAAAACCATAATATTGCTGTTCAGTATGTGGGGCACACCCTGGCTGATGAAATTGATTTAAACATTGATGTTCCTACTATCCGTAAAAAACTGTCACTGGATATAAAAAACAGTCAATCCGTAATTGCTGTACTGCCGGGCAGCCGTATGTCGGAGGTGACAAGACTTGCACAGCCATTTATTGCAACTATGCTTCAGTGTCTGCAGGAGCAGTCCGATCTGGTTTTTGTGATACCTTTTGTTAATGAAAAGACCAGGGACTTTTTTACCCAGGAGTTGAACCAGCAGTTTAAGGGACAGGATGTTTTACGTCAGCAGATCCATTTATTTAACTGCTGTTCCAGAGAAGTCATGGCCGCTGCGGATGCTATCTTACTGGCTTCCGGTACCGCCGCTCTGGAAGCACTGTTATTAAAGAAACCCATGCTGGTGGCCTATAAACTGGCACCGTTGACCTACTGGATAGCCAAACGCTTATTAAAAGTCCCTTATTACTCACTGCCTAATTTGCTGGCAGGGGAATGTCTGGTGGAAGAAATTACCCAGAATGATGTGCGTCCTGAAATACTAAAAGATAAGGTATTAAACTTGCTTAATCTTGAAAACTGGCAGGACAAATTGAAAATATTTGATGACATTCACCAGTTGTTACGTAAAAATGCCAATGAAGCAGCAGCTCAGGCCGTTATTGATTATATACGCTCAAAGGGTAAACTGCCTGCTTCTGACTCATTGGTTAATTCCAGTCATTCCACGGCAGAAGAAAAATAATGGCTTTTGATCCCCTGTACGAAAATCTGTCCGGTCTGGTTGCCGGTGTTGATGAAGTCGGCAGAGGCCCGCTGGCCGGTGCGGTGGTCACGGCTGCCGTTATACTGGATCCGGATAAGCCCATTAAAGGAC
>JALTKC010000087.1 GCA_027076245.1 Gammaproteobacteria bacterium | reverse complement strand
GTATTTTTTACCGGCCAGTAGTTTAGTCCCCGCTCAGTCCTGAACTGAGCCGCTTTGATCTCATAAGGGATATGATTCTGCTCTGCCAGAGCACAAACCTGTTCCATTACTGCTTTATCATTCTCCGTTTCCAGAACAATCAATTGCTGAGCTGCCTGAGAATGAACGGATTGCTCCTGCGGCTCACTAAAATACTGTTTAAATAAACGGTTCAGAAAGATTTCTGTATTATTATGATCAGTATTAAAAGCCCGTTCTTTATTATCACATACAATCAGCTCATCCGCCTGACTTCGAATGCTCCACTGCCCTTCCTGTTCAATAAACGCTTCACTAAACATAAAGGCTTCTGAAGTTAATACTGAAACCGGCAATTTGTATCTGGAAAACTGCTGCCATAGAAACTCAAGCAGATTGCGCCTGATAATAGCCACATTACACTGGCTGTTTTTGATACTGCCCAGAGCAAAGAAATATTGCTCGCTGTCTTCCAACAGATAATCTTCCAGTAAAAACGGCAAAGCCTGCCGGATACGACTTCTGGAGCGGCTGGGTACCGTCAGCTGATGGTATAAAACTGTTTTTGCCGGCAGCCAGGCAATTATACGTTCTGTACTTACATAGTCGTTTTTATTATCCAGAAAGTCCTTTAAACTGCCCTTAAAAACCCGGCTGATTGACTGCTCTGTATCTTCCTGACAATATACGGATATTGATGTATTCTTTGCTGGGTTAGAGCCTTCAGCGTCTGATAAAGAGCCTTCAGCGTCTGATAAAGAGCCTTCAGCTTTCTGTAAAGAGCCTTCAGCGTCTGATAAAAAGCCTTCAGCTTCCAGTAAAGCGTTATCCGGGAGGGCATGAAACCATATTAATAACTTACTCATAAACCGGACTTTCCATTCGATAAATAATAGTGGTCTCTCCCTGTATGTCTCTTTTTATCAGGCTGGACAAACGCATTGGATAATTATTAATTCGGGCATGACCATTCACTTTAAAATAATGGGATGAGACACTGATCAGGTTTTTATCTATACGGGTATTTTTTAAACTGTCCTGATTCATAAACGCTTCTATAGACTGATAAGTTCGGGTTTTCTGCTGTTGAGCAATTCGTAAAATTTCTTTTTGACTGACATCCGGCATAGCGGCCTGCAGCACTATTTTATCTGCCGTATTGATATTAACGGCAGTCATATCATTGACAACATAGACATAAGGTTTCAGGGTACTGATTATTTTATCCGTATAACCTCTGATCTTTTTAAGTTCTGCCAGCTGAACCAGATGAGCATTAGCCGCCCGATAAGGCGGCTTCAGTGACAGATAGTATTCATCTTCCGCTCCCTGGCTTCCGGAGGCAGTATTATCCCGGTCCATCCAGTCCTGCAGACTGTCTGCCAGTGAACGGGGCAGTTTTAACAGCGTTAACAAGTCCCGGTACACATTCAGCCATTGAGTTTGAACCTGCCCTCTGTAAAACAGGTTGTTGAGATTTAAACGGCCCTGCAGATCTGATATGGATGCGCTGACTGATATCTTGTCCATATTCTCCAGGGGTGTATTCCAGGCATCCTGAAAACCATCAAAATGCTGTGCATTTTTTAGTTCCGTTTTAAAATCCTCAGCCAGAACGCTGACAGCCCAGCGTTCTGCCGCCATAAGATATTGCCGGGTCTGCTCCTTATTATAAATGTTCGTGAGCTGGTGTATCTGTAACTGACTCTGAGTAAGCATATTAATACTGATAATAACCACAAAGGCCACGACAATAATGGCCATTAACAGAGCAACACCCTGCTGAGTATTTAAAGCACGAGGTTGTATTGTATGATATGTTATTTTTTCAGACATAATTTACCTACCTACCGGAAAAATTCGATAGACATTATTATTATGCCAGTTTATATCAATTCTTATGCCTCTTAACTGGCTGCTGTCATAGACACTTTCCTGCCATTCAAACTGTCCGGGTGTCGTTGCTATTAAATAACGGATTTTAAATTCTGTAACATCATCCAGTACGGTCTGCTGATATGACGGTGTATCTTCAGCTCTGTCCAGTACCGGCCAGATTTTTTTATTTAATTTATCAGCCTCAATATAATAAGCCACTCTTTGCAGTGAGTAGCTCTGCCCCGGTATCATTCGTCCCTGATGAGTAAACTCAATACCATCCAGAGCATCACTGGTGGTACTGCTTAATGCCGCCAGCTGCAGGCCGTATTCACCCCTGACAGGCCGGTTGACCAGATGAGAGATTTCCCGGTCAAACACCTGAAAAAACATCTGCAGACGGTTCAGCTCATCAAGGCGTGCCTGAGACTCCTTCTGCATGGTCATTACATGACTCATCCCTCCCATAGCAAGTAAAGACACGACTGCAAAAATACCAATGGCAACCATGAGTTCCAGCAGGGTAAAGCCCTTATAGGTTTTTATAGCAACTGGCCTGTTTTTTGTCATAAACGCGGAGGTATTTGAGGCAAATGGTTTATATAGGCCGTCAGAGATACCAGTGGCTCTGTATCTCTGGAATTAAAAAAAACCCTGACATCCATTCTACGCATATTCGTATTGGCTGTCGCTGTAATATCTGTACGTACCAGCCACGCCCTGTTATTCATAGTCACTGCTTCTTTTGCTTCACCCGTATCCGGCCATTTTTTATGAATGACAATATCATTGATATAATTCTGTGCTACCCATAGAGCAATGGTTTTATTGCGTATATGGGCTCCGCCATCGACCGTATTAGTTGTTGTGCTGATAACAGCAGCCAGGGCAATACTGATAACCAGTAATGCAATGACTATTTCAATTAAGGTAAAACCTCTCTGCTGTTTTAAGACAGGCATTCCGGCTCTGAACATAACGGAAGCTGACATTTAACGATTAACCTGCTTAACAGTCAGTTCCCCCATAAAGGAAACATTTATCTGATAAGTTTCTATGTCTCTTTTATTAGTCATATCAAAAGAACTCATTAACACAGAAAATGTTTCTGTTTCACCGGTTGGAAGAAAATAAACCCTGTTGTATAAACCGGAGTCCGGTTCTGAATTATTCTCTCGTTTAAAATCCAGCCTGATATTAGCCTCAAGCGGCTGTGTTCTAAAGGGTCTGGAATGAATTCTCTGCCACTTTGTACCATTCCACTGATTAAAATAATATTCAGACGACTCAAAGGTCATAGCCATGGGTTTACCGGATATAACCGCCTGCTCTCCTGCTGCCTTAATCATCTGAGACAGCTTCTGTACTTCAGACTTTAAGCGTTCATGGGTGGTATCAATATACAATACGGATATGCTGCTGATGATACCAATAATCAGCACCACAATAAGCAGCTCAATAAGGCTGAAACCCGCTGTTTTTCCGGATGCTCTGTTAATAGGCTACAGTTCCCAGTTGCCAATATCCGCAGCCGAACCGGTACCGCCCTTGCGTCCATCCGAACCATAGCTGAACAGATCAAACTCCCCATGACTGCCCGGACTCAGATACAGGTAATCATTACCCCATGGATCTTTAGGCAGCTTTTTAATATAACCATTTTTTTTCCAGTTTTTTGCTTCCGGCTGTCCCACTGGTTTTTTCACCAGCGCTTCCAGCCCCTGATCCGTTGAGGGGTAAGTAAAATTATCCAGTTTATAGAGATTTAAGGCCCCTTCAAGAACCCGTAAATCCTGTTTTACCTTAACAATTCTGGCTTCATCCGGACTGCCCATAATATTGGGCACAACAATAGAAGCAAGAATGCCAAGAATGACCACCACAATCATAATTTCAATTAAAGTAAAACCCTGCTGCCGGTTAACATTCCGGCTTAATTGTTTTTTATCATTATACTTAAATAACACGTTAGGCTCCGACAAGTTGATTAAGTTGAAATATAGGTAATAAAATCGCAATCACAATAAACAGTACCACTCCACCCATAGTCACAATCAGCAGAGGCTCAAACAGCCCCAGAATGACACTGGTAATGGTTGTAAACTCTTTGTCCTGACTGTCTGCAGCATGTTCCAGCATTTCCACCAGATTACCGCTGCTTTCTCCACTGGCAATCAGATACAGCGTCATGGGTGGAAAGCAGCCGGTCTGTTCCAGAGCATGGTTAATGGCCGATCCTTCACGCACCCGTTCCGCAGCAACCTGAACCGCCTTTTTCATGACCTCATTACTCATAACAGTCGATGATATTTTCATGGCTTCCAGAGCATTTACACCGCTGCTCATTAATATACTGAAGGTTCTGGCAAATACTGCGGTATTTATACCTTTAATCAGACGTGCAATACCCGGCACCTTTAATAAAAACCGATGCCAGGAAAATCTGAATTTCGCGTTCCTGTTTAATGCACCAAACAGCGTAATTAAAACGAAAACAGTCAGGCCGAGATACAGGCCGTAACTCTGCAGAAAGTCACTGACCGCTATTAAAAACAGGGTTATTCCCGGCAGCACCTGATCAATATTTTCAAAAACCTGCACCACTTTAGGTACTACATAGGTTAACAGAACAATGGTCACCAGCAGTGCCACCAGAGTCAGAACAACCGGATAGACCAGTGCCAGCAGGATTTTACTGCGCAATGCCTGGCTTTGTTCCACGTGGTCGGCCAGACGGCCCAGAACATAATCCAGTTTACCGCTTTGCTCCCCGGCGGCAATGGTTGCCCGGTATAATTTCGGAAAGACTCCCGGAAACTCATCCATAGCCGCTGCCAGCGTATAACCTTCTCTGACCCTGGCCCGAATGGCAGTAAGAATGGTTTTGACACTGTCTTTCTGAGTCTGCTGCAAAACTGCCGTCAGAGCGCTCTCCAGCGGACTGCCGGAACGGATCATGGTAGCCAGCTGCCGGGTTAATATAGTCAGCTGGACTCTGGAAATACCCGGCTGAAACCAGCGTCTGGCGGCCTGTTGTGATGAATTAAAACGCTGTACTTCCGTGATCTGCAGCGGGATTAATGACTGCTCCTTTAGTTTCTGACTGACCTGCCGCTCTGAATCCGCCTCCAGAACCCCTGTTTCGGTTTTACCCTGCTGATTTAAAGCACTGTATTCAAAAGCTGACACTAAACCACCTGTACCTAATCAGACTGCCTGATAACCCTGAACACCTCATCCGAAGTGGTTATACCGCTGCGGATCAGACGCACTCCGTCTTCCAGTATTGACGGCATGGTTTTTCTGGCATGGGCTTCTATCTCCTGCTCTGAGGCGTCATCATGGATCATGGAACTGATGGTGTGATCGATTTTTAATAATTCATAGATACCAGTTCGTCCCTTATAACCCTGATGATTACAGTGTGCACAGCCCTGCGCCTGATAGAACTGGACCGTTTCCTCCGGGGCAATACCCAGTTTCGCTTTCTCTGTTTCAGAAGCGGTATAGGGTGTTTTACATTCCGAACATAATACTCTGACCAGCCGCTGAGCCAGTATAGCCACCAGACTGGAGGCCAGTAAAAAAGACTCAACCCCCATATCTCTGAGACGGGTTATGGAGGCAATTGCCGTATTGGTGTGCAGAGTAGATAACACCATGTGTCCGGTCAGACTGGCCTGTACCGCAATATCCGCGGTTTCCCCGTCACGGATTTCCCCCACCATAACGACATCGGGGTCCTGTCGCAAAATAGCCCGCAACCCGCGGGAAAAAGTCAGATCCACCCGGGTATTGACCTGAGTCTGGCCAATACCTTCCAGATAGTATTCAATGGGATCTTCAACAGTAATAATATTGCGCCGGCCGTTATTCAGCTCATTTAAAATGGCATACAGACTGGTGGTTTTGCCTGAACCGGTAGGTCCTGTTACCAGAAAAAACCCGTGCGGCCGGGCCACCAGTTCCCTGATATGCGCCTGAATGGCCGGGTCCATGCCCATATTATCCAGATGCAATCGTCCGGCCTGATTATCCAGCAGACGCAGCACGACCCGTTCTCCAACCCCGGTAGGCAGAGTTGAAACCCGTACATCAATGGCCTTACCAGCCAGTTTCAGAGAAATTCGGCCATCCTGGGGAATACGCTTTTCTGCAATATCCAGCTGTGCCATAACTTTGATCCGGGATACCAGCAGATTAGACAGTTCTCTGGGCGGCTGGATCACTTCTCTTAAAATACCGTCAATTCTCAGACGAACCACCAGACGTTGTTCATACGGCTCTATATGGATATCCGAGGCATTTTCCTTAATGGCTTCAGCCAGAATGGCATTGATCAGCCGGATAATGGGCGCATCATCTTCACTTTCCAGCAGGTCTTCCGGTTCAGCCAGTTGCTGAGCCACACTGAGCAGATCCACATCATCGCCCAGATCAATATTTTTTATGGCCTGTTTGTCCTGCTGTCCATAACTGGAGCGCAGCCGGGTTTCAAAGTCCTCATCATCCACCACCCTGAACAACAGAGGCTGTTGCGACTGGCGCCTTAGCTCACCCAGAGTTAAGAGCTCCACATCTTTACGGCAGTAGATAATCTGTTGTTCCGCCCCTTCTTCATTGTCAGAGCGGCCATTATCAGAAAAATCGTGATCATCAGCCAGCACCCCCTGACGTTTGGCATAGGCAAATGAGAACTGTAAAGCAGAGTCCATCACAATAACTATTCCTGGTGACCAAAAGGATTGGGCAGCTGAATCTGGCTGCCGTCCGACGGGCTGTATGCCGGCATGACAGGAATATCTTCTTTGTCCAGAAGCCGCACACCTCTGTCCTGCATATCGGTTTGTTTGGAACGTACAAACTGGTATTTTTCCATGGCCATTTCATTGGCCAGAACCGGATTGCTTAAAATAGTCGGCTTGATAAAGACCATTAAATTGGCCTTCTGAGTTTCTACTTTAGATGACTTGAACAGCTCACCAACTACCGGTATATCACCCAGTATGGGCACTTTATTCAGATTATTGGTCAGATCATCCTGGATCAGGCCGCCCAGTACCACCATGCCGCCGTCTTCTACCATTACCGTAGTTTCAATCGCCCGTTTTTTGGTCACCAGATCCACCGCTGCCACATTCTGTATTTTGGGCTCAACATTGGATACCTCCTGATAAATATCCATAATAATGGTGCTGCCCCGGTTTAGCCGGGGAGTCACTTTGAGGGTTAAACCCACATCCTGACGCTCAATGGTCTGAAAAGGATTGGCCAGGCCATCCTGGGACTGCTGGGTACCGGTTAGAAAGGGTACATTCTGACCGACTATGATGGAGGCTTCCTGATTATCCAGGGTCAGCAG
>JALTKC010000086.1 GCA_027076245.1 Gammaproteobacteria bacterium | reverse complement strand
GTTTTTGTAGATGTTAATCATTATAAATCTGAAATATCCACCCTGGTTAAAGAACAAAGCGGTTTAAAACTGGATATTAAAGGCGATATCACACTCAGTATTATTACCGGTATAAAATTCAGTGTTGATGATGTTAGTTTATATAATGACAAAAAACTAATAATGGATATTAACCACCTGTCTCTGAAGTTAACCCCGCAATCCCTGTATTCAGACAATATTACGGTCAGCAAACTGGATATTGATGCCCGTGAGCTGAATATTCTTTTTAATAAAAAAGGGCAGTCCAATTTTATAACTTCTTCCTCTTCGCCAGATGCCAGTGCAGAAAAAAATACCGCAGATAAAACAGATGTTGAGGAAAAAGGCTATATTAAGAGCCTGATGATAGAGGATGTTGTTTTAAATGTTAAGAAACTGAACTATCAGGATCAACAAAATGGTGATTCCGTTATCCTCAATCAAGCCAGGGCAGAGCTTTCCCTGCTGCCGGTAATGGATAATTACCAGCTGGTTATTGATACACCGTCCGTACTGGTTAACTATCAGCAAAGTGGCACGCTGGAGATACAGGAGATTCACCTGCCTGGCAGGCAAATTAAAGCACTGCTATTAAGTTTTGAAAATAAGAAAGGTTTTATAGACACAGACGACTTTAATTTTAGCTATATAGAGCGTGCAGTTCAAAAGAAGCTGAAGCAGGCAAATGCAGCTCCTGAATCAGGAACAAAAAAAGCTGGAACACCTCTGTCATTTAAAGCAGAAAATAAATTAAAACTGGAAATAACCTACCCTGAATCTTCTGCTGAATCATTGAACTGGTCAAAACCCGACAGGCTGACCATTGAGTTATCAGCAGATAAAATGGCCGATTTTAGATTAGCCACCGGTGGTTATGTTTTTGAGGCTGAAACACTGCAACTAAATATTAAGCGGCAGGATTTATTTGCTGACGGTAAATCAAAAATAGCCGACCTGATCATACAGTCTATTGAGTTAAGTGGTGATCAGGTAAAGGTTAAAACACCCGGAGACAGAGATTATTCTTTTACGCATATTGAAACGGGCTTAATAAAATTTCCGGTATTTAAAAAAGGCCAGTATCTTGAACCCCTGTCCGAAGACTTTCTTAAACAGTTTTCCCGGCAGGGACAGTTTAGTTTAAAAAGCGGTAAACTTTTTGGTGAGCAGGTGGGACTGGAAAACTTTAATATGCTCATAGAAGGTAAACAAAAAGAAATTGCACTATCAGAACTGACCCTACATGCTCTGGATTCGGAGCTACAGTCCAGAGGTAAAATATTTTGGGCTAAAAATAATGCTATTCATTGGCAGTTAAACATTACCAGTAAAAAACTGAATATGGAGCCGATTTCCCGATTACTTGATACCGGTAATATACTTAAGGGTTATGTTTTTCTGGATAATAATCTGTCAGGCGTCATAAATAAAGGCAAGGTTAATATTCTGGAAGGTAATGTACTGGTTAAAGGGGATAACCTGCAACTGTATGGCTTTAATTTAAATAAGGTGCTTAAAGACTTCCAGAATTCTCAGAGTGTGGGGATGCTGGATGTCGGTGCAGTTGTCCTGTTAGGACCGGCAGGGGTACTGGTGACCAAGGGCAATGATTATCGGAACCTGGTTAATAGTGTTGCAAATAAAGGTAACAGCCAGATTAAGCAGCTGCACTCAGAAATAGCTTTTTCTAATG
>JALTKC010000085.1 GCA_027076245.1 Gammaproteobacteria bacterium | reverse complement strand
AACGCTCAACGCTCAACGCTCAACGCTCAACGCTCAACGCTCAACGCTCAACGCTAATTTCAACACCAAAGCGGAAACCCCAGATCAATATGATAATCCTGCTCCATAGGCAGGTTCAGTACCGTCAACCCGGTTAAACATTCTATTTCTTTCAATACCTGCTGCACTTCTTCCTGATTCCCCGCCGTAACAACAAACCACAGGTTATACTCATGTTCCCGCTCATAATTATGGTTAACCTGTTCAAAAGCACTGACAATCCCGGCCACTTCTTCCATTCGTTCAGCAGGTACGGACAGTGCAGCCAGAGTACTACCGCCCACACTTTTAGGCTTAAATACAGGGCCAATACGACTGATTAAGCCTTTATCCTGTAGTTGTCCCAGGCAATCCATAACCTCCTGCTCAGACACAGAAAAACCTTTTAGATTAAGTTCCTTTGCCATCTCAGCAAACGGCTCAGACACCAGCGGCATCCCTTGCTGGTAATCATTCAATAACTGTTTTTCAAGCGCAGATAACATACACAAAACCTAAAACCTATAAGCCTATGCGGTGAGCACGAGAAGTAAAAAATATCCCACTAGGCTTTTTAGCCGGAATACGTTTTATTTCCTGCATAGTCTGAGTATCATAAATAATCACCGTATCAATATCTCTGACAGACACCCAGACATGCTCACTGCGAGGGGTAAACTCCATATGCAGTATGCCTTTACCGGGCTGGAACTGTTTGATAATTTTATACGTTTCGGTATCAATAACCTGCAGAGTGTTATTATCCGGAAAAGCAAAATTTACCCAGATCTGTCTTTCATCAGGACTGGCCATAGCAAAAACTGGCTGGCTGTAAACTTTAACCCGGCTGATTTCCTGCCAGTTTTCAGTATTAACCACCAGTACTTCATGGTGGCCTACGGCAGGTAAAAAGGCCTTGTCACCGGCAATGGCCCAGCCTTCCAGGTGGGGCATTTTATACACTGGTAGTTTCTTTTCGCCCCGACCGTAATGATCCAGGATTCTCTGAACCCCTTTTTCAGGATGCCATAAATCCAGCAAAGCCAGTCCGTCCTCACCAAACAGGCCGGCAATGTAAATACGGCCATTGGCACTGATCAGACCGTCATAAGGGGCTTTACCGATATTTTTATACTTTTTAATAATTTTAGCCGCAGACTTTGGAGCATTTTCCATTTGCACCTGCCAGATTTCATTACCCTCATAGAGACTGAAAATAAACTGGTTTCCGGGCGCATCCACCAGTCCCACGGTTTTGGACTGTAAATGACTGTCACCATAAGTGGCTGGAATTTCAGCCACCAGGGAAAGGTCCTGCGCTGAAAAGATATTGACTCCACCAGGTGTATAATTGGAAACAGCAATATATTGACCATCCTGGGAAATAGCGCCGCCAATGGAGTTGCCGGACTGCATAATACGTTTACTGATCCGGCCCTTTAATAAGTCAATTTTAGTCAGACCGCCGTCACGGCCAAACACATAGGCATAACGTTCATCCCGGGAGAAAACAGCTGAAGCATGAGACAAATCACCCAGACCGCTAACCTCACAGAGTACGGATTGAGTCGTGGTGTTAATGATCAGGACTGAACCGTCCATACGCTCGATAATAATACCCAGATCGCCGGTAGGCAGATCATCAGGCATAGAGCAGTCTGCCCAGGCACTGGTATAGAAAAAGACATTGAGCAGAAATACCAGCGTAAAGAGCAGGTTTTTATGGAGTCCTGAACTAAAGTTACCGTGTTGCTTCATTATCGCCTCTTAATCTGACTGACTCTGAGCCAGTTGACCGGATTTTAACTGTTCAACAATCCAGCGTATTTCTGTATCCGTTAATATCGGTGCCCAGGGCGGCATAGGTGTCCCCGGTCTGCCGTGAGTGACTGCTTCAATTAAATACTGTTCCGGTAATATCGCAATACGTTCTGGTAAGAGCGAAGGCCCCAGGCCGCCTTTGAGCGTCATGCCATGACAGGAGCCGCAATCCTGCTGCACCATGTATTTCAGTTCCTGCTGACGTTCTTTAGAAAGCGTGTCGGCAGCACTGGATAATACAGGAGGGGCCAGAAAGCTGCAGCTTACCGTAAATGCCAGTAGTAACCACTTAACGGTGGCTATGGTGTGGTTCCGGCTGTTGTATGTTTTTCTGAACATCATGATGAATAAAAAGCTCCGCAGACGGCAAACTCGCGCTAATTTGAAACCCACATTATCTAACATACTGCTTATGCGCTTTGATATAGATCAAATGAACAAAACCCAATTTTAGCACTTGTAAAAAAGTTCAATTTTATTGAAAAATTTTTATTGATCCAGATCACTAAAATGACCGATCTCAGTAATAATTTAATGAAATTATTGGCCGTAATTTCCTGTAAGTTATTGAATTTGTCGGAAAAGCATGACAAAAAGGCTATTTAAGGTTGATCTAAATCAAGGTGACCCGGCTTTTGACAGGGTTATCTTTACACCGTGCTCAAAAATAATTTTCTTCAGAATTCTTATTTTTTGCGCCAGAGGGTTATTTACCGGTATCTTTTATACCGTTAGATAAAAACTGGTAACAAACAGATAAGTAACAAGAATTTCTTCCAGGGAGACAGAAAAACAATGAATATTTTTAAACTGGGTAAATTAACTGCTGCTGTTGCCTTAGCAACTGTTATTGCCACGCCGTCAGTAATGGCCGCTGCTGCCAAGCAACCGACACTGTCGGAAGCGGACTTTGAAAAGGCCAAAACTTTATACTTCCAGCGTTGTGCCGGCTGTCATGGTGTTTTAAGAAAAGGGGCAACAGGTAAAAACCTGGAACCTAAAAATACCCTGAAAAAAGGTCAGAAACGTTTAGAAAAAATTCTGACTTATGGTACAGAAGGCGGTATGAATAACTTTAATGATATTTTCTCCAAGGATGAAATTTCATTAATGGCTACCTACATTCAGATGGATCCACCTGTGCCACCTGAAATGCCTATCTCTTTGATGAAAGAGCGTACCAAAGTCTATGTTGATCCTAAAGATTATCCAACCAAGCCACTGCATGGCCTGAACTGGAAAAACTTCTTTATTGTTATTGAACGTGACGCCGGTAAGGTCGCAATTGTTGACGGTGATACCAAGAAAATTGTTACCCATATCGACAGTGGTTACGCTGTACACGTGATTAAAGGTAGTGAGCACCATAAGCTGGATCACCCTAAATATGAAGTGGGTCGTTTCTGGTACACCATTGGTCGTGACGGTAAACTGAACAAGATTGACCTGTGGCAAAAGCCTGAGAAGATGCTGGTTGCTGAAACTCAGATTGCTTATGATGCGCGTGATGTTGCGGTTTCCGGTGACGGTAAATACGTGATTGCCGGTGGTTACTGGCCGCCACATTTTGTTATTGTCGATGCCGAAACCATGGAGCCTCTGAAAGTGGTTTCTACCCGTGGTATGAATATTGATGGTAACTATGTTGAAGAGTCACGTGTTGCCGCAGTTTACACCAATCCTAACGAACGTTCCTTCCTGGTTGCAGCAAAGGAATTAGGTCAGATGTGGGAAGTTGACTATACCGATCTGGATGCTCTGAAAATCACTCAGATTGACTCAGCCAAGTTCCTGCATGATGGTTTCTATGATCCAACAGGTCGCTACTTCCAGATTGCAGCTAACGCCTCTAACAAGATGGTTGTTATTGATACCAAAGATGGTGGTAGTCTTGAAGCTCTGATTGACGTAGATAAGCTGCCTCATCCTGGACCTGGAGCAAACTGGATTGATCCTAAGTGTGGTCCTGTTGGCGGTACCACTCACCTGGGTGTTGGCATGGTTTCGGTCTGGGGTAATGATCCAGAAGGTCATCCGGATCAAGCCTGGAAGCTTTGTTACAAGGTTGAAACCGATGGTGCCGGTGCCTTTATCCGTACCCACGAGAAGTCCAAGTATGTCTGGGCGGATCAGTTGAAGCATCCTGAGCCTGAAGTACAGCAAAGTGTTCAGGTTATTGACAAGAAAACCCGTGAAATTGTTAAAACCATCCGTGTAACCAAAGAGAAAGGTAAAGCCGCTCTGCACATTGAGTTTAATCAGGATGGTTCAGAGGTCTGGGTTTCTGTCTGGAACCGCTCTGATAACAAGAACCCAACCGGTGAGATTGTTATCTATGATGCCAATACTCTGAAAGAGAAAGCACGCATCAAGGGCCTGACAACTCCAACAGGTAAGTTCAATGTTTATAACCGTATTAACCACAAAACCTAAGCCTTAGCCGGTTTAAATGAGTTGGTTAAAATGTTAATAAACATTTAATCCGAAAAGCGGGTATAGAGAAATCTATACCCGCTTTTTTTTCTTTAAAAACATTTATTTACCACTTATAAACATAAGCTGAAAAAAATCTTAAAAAAATAACGAATATTGTTTTAAATCAAGGATATTTCCTTTTTAAAGAGAGATCCTTAGGTAATTCTAATATTAAGTTTTTTATAAACATTTCTGATTAAAAACGGGTAGGGATTATGAGTTCACCAAGCTTTCTTCGACGCAAACTTTTTATGGGAGTTTCTGTCGGCGCAGCCATCTTTTTTATTGTCCTGGGTATTATTTTATGGGGCGGTTTTAATACCGCCCTTGAATTAACTAATACTGAAAAATTCTGTATCTCCTGTCATGAGATGGAAGATAATGTTTATCAGGAATACAAGACCACAATTCACTATGCCAACCGCTCCGGTGTTCGTGCTACCTGTCCGGACTGTCATGTACCGCGGGAGTGGGTTTATAAGATGAAGCGTAAGATACAGGCTTCCAATGAAATTTATCACAAAATCATGGGTACCATTAATACCCGTGAAAAATTTCTTAACGAACGTATTAACCTGGCAAAACATGAATGGGAACGTATGAAAGCCAGTGATTCCAGAGAATGTCGTAACTGTCATGATTTTGAATCCATGAGTATTGCCTACCAAAAACCCAGAGCCAGAAAACAGCATCAGTTTGCCCTACAGAATGGCAATACCTGTATCGACTGTCATAAGGGGATTGCGCATCAACTTCCAGAAGGACTGGATGAAGAATGGCTGGAAGAATTTTCACAGCCTGATCCTTCCCGGGCTAAACCTGATGCTACTCTGAGGGCACCGGTCAATGCCAAACAGGAAAAATTACTGGAATTGTCCAATAATCCACCTAAACCAAAAGTCATCACTAAAACTGTTATTAAGGAGGTACCTGCGGCTGAATGTAAAGCCGGTGATGCTTCTGCACCTCAGGCTTCTGCCGGTTCCGCAGGCTTTGGTATTGACTGGAGTGACGTCCCTGAGCGTACTATTACTGTTTTCTATCCAGGACAGTCGGCTATGGAATGGATATTCAAGGGCAGTGAGCATGGCGGTAAGCGTCCATTTATGAGCGGTGAAACCTGTGCCAGTTGTCATGATAAAGAAACCGCAGATATGGGACAGAAAATTGTCACCGGTGAAAAACTGGAGCCTACACCGATTCCAGGCAAGCGCGGCAGTATTCCTGTAAAAGTACAGGCAGCTCACGATGGTGATTATCTGTATATGCGCTATGAGTGGGAAGATACGGAACACGTACCTGTACCTTTTGTAGATGGCGGCAAAATGGATCCAGATAATCAGGTCAAACTGGCCATGATGTTTGCAACGGATGATGTGGAATACGCGGATCGTGCCGGTTGCTGGGGTACCTGCCATATAGACAACCGCAAAATGCCTAATGCACCGGATCAGGCAGCCATTGACGCTTATCCACAGAAAGACCAGGTGGATATGACTAATGGCATAACCAAGTACATTACCGAAAGTCGTACCCATGTTGAAATTAAAGGTCGTCGGGGCAAGGTTCTGGGCGGTTGGGACAAGCTTAAAACGCCGGAAGAAATTAAAGAGGAACTGAAAGCCGGACGGTTTATGGATCTGTACCGCTACGAAATGGGTACTAAAAAAGCTGAAAACGGCTTTATTCTGGCTGATCGTGAACTGCCTGAAGGCGGAGTTGAGTTTAAAGCCGTCAAACAGGGTAATAGCTGGGTCGTTGAAGTAAAACGCAAGCTCAACAGCGGTGCTGAAACGGATATACCTTTAGAGCTGGATAAGGTCTATAACCTGGGATTTGCCATCCATGATGATTACACCAATGGTCGTTTCCATCACGTATCCCTGGGTTATAAACTGGGCTTTGATAACCCTGAAGCCGATATCAATGCCGTTAAAAAAGAAGCCAGTGCAGCTGCACCTGCTGCAACTCCTGCAGGCGGCAGTTCAGCTTCCGCCAGCGGCGGCTCCGGTATTGACTGGAGTAAGGCTGCAGAGCGTGAAATTACCATTTTTTATCCCGGACAGGCAGCTATGGAATGGATTTTCAAAGGCAGTGAGCATGGCGGAAAACGCCCCTTTATGAGCGGTGATAGCTGTGCCAGCTGTCATGATAAGGAAACCGCGGACATGGGCGAGAAAATAGTTACCGGAGAAAAACTGGAGCCTACACCTATCCCCGGTAAGCGCGGCAGTATCCCGGTGACTGTGCAGACTATGCATGATAATGACAAGCTGTATATGCGCTTTCAGTGGCAGGATACCGAGCATGCGCCCATACCGTTTGCAGACGGTGGAAAAATGGATCCGGCCAATAAGGTGAAGCTGGCCGTCATGTTTGCAACGGACGATGTGGAATACGCGGATCGTGCCGGATGCTGGGGTACCTGTCATATGGATAACCGTGACATGCCTAATGCGCCGGATCAGGCCACCATTGATGAGTATGCTAAAGATCAGCAGATTGATATGAGCAAGGGTATTACCAAGTACATTACGGAAAGTCGTACCCATGTGGAAATTAAAGGCCGTCGTGGTAAGGTACTGGGTGGCTGGAATAAACTCAAAACACCGGATGAAATTCAAGCTGAACTGAAGGCCGGTCACTTTATGGATCTGCATCGTTATAAAGCCGGTGAAAAAATCTCTGAAAACGGCTTTATTCTGGCTGACCGTGAAATGATTGGCGGTAAGGAAGTGAGCTTTAACGCTACTCTTGAAAACGGTATGTGGACTGTGGAAATGGTAAGGGATCTTAAATCGGATAAAGAATCCGATTTAAGTCTGGAGCTGGATAAGGTGTATAACTTTGGTTTCGCCATCCACGATGATTACAGCCTGGGTCGTTTCCACCATGTATCTTTAGGCTACAAACTGGGCTTTGATAATCCCGATGCGGATCTGAATGCAGTA
>JALTKC010000084.1 GCA_027076245.1 Gammaproteobacteria bacterium | reverse complement strand
ATACGACTGGCCGGGCAATATCCGGGAAATGCAGAATATTATTGAACGTGCGGTCATTCTGGCAGAGGGCGATAAAATTACCCGTGAGCACCTGTCCTTATTTAGCAAAGAACATAATCAGGAAAGTGCCGGAGCACAACTCACTGCAACAGAACCGCTTATGGATGTGGATAAGGAAAAGTTATCCCTGGATGAATACCTGATCCACTTTTTAAAAGTGAATGAACATTTAACTGAAACCGAACTGGCCAGACATCTGGGGATAAGCCGCAAAACCTTATGGGAAAAACGCAACCGGCTGAATATACCTAAACGAGCCAGATAGTTTTAATCATTTACTATGATGCCATTTTAAATGGCTGGACATGCAAGGTGGAGAGATGCTGACGTGACTGCCACAGATCATAAGCGTTCTGCAGCCTTAACCAATGATCTGCCGATGGTTTTTTAAATGCCAGTTCTAATCTTAATGCCATTTCCGGGGTAATTGAACCATGACCATTTAAAATTTTTGATAAGGTTTTTCGGCTAACACCCAGGTGTTCAGAGACATCAGTAATGGTAACGCCCAATGGTTCAATAACTAATTCTTTAAGAATTTCCCCAGGGTGAGCTGGATTGTGCATACTCATTTTTAATGATAATCCTCATAATTGACTATTTCTGCATCCCGACCTTTAAATCGAAATGTAACTCGCCAGTTGCCATTAACTTTAACAGACCATATTCCTTTTCGATCACCTTTTAGTTCATGCAGTTTAAGACCTGGCAAATCCATATCATTTGGGCTTTCTGCCTGATCGAGATTTGAGAGAATCAGCTTTAGACGTTTAGAGTGGTTGGCTTGTATTCCAGCAGTAGAACCCCTGCTATAAAACTTCTCAAGTCCTTTATGTATGAAGCTAATTATCATATGATTAACTGTAACCTATAGAGTTACATATGTCAAGTGGGAAGTGCTTTATATATTTGAGCACAAATGATCAAAATTTGATTCAGACCAGGTTCTTTTTAATGTAAGATAAAAAAGTCCAGGTTCAGCATATAACAGTCATTTCCACAGACAAGTCAAACTGCTCAAAAAGATAAGTTTTAATCTCCATTCAAACCAATATTTGTATTCTTGAGTTGAAAATTTGACTCATGCTAATTTTGTCAAAAAAAGAGCTACTATAGACCCAAATCTGATTAATTGTAGAAATCTAATGTTTAAATGATTTCTCAAAAAAGTATGTTTTAACAAAAGGTTTTACAATACCTACCATAAACTCAACCCAATTTGGTATAAAATGGCGCATAAAGACAAATTGCTGTCGTGAAATGACAAGAGTTTAAACCATTATAGATTTAAAATAAGACTTAATAGCGGTTTATCATTCAAAAATGAGCGTTGTACAGATCTAATCAGCTACTAGTTATATTTTGTAAAAACATCACGAGGCGCAAATGAAGATTCTAAAGCCTGGCACTGGAAACCAATCTGCTAATCGTAAGAAAGCAGCGCAGTTCATCGCAGATAATATCCTTGATGTAGAATCTATAGATTTTAAATCATGCAACATTACGACTACAGGTGGAATCACGTATCATGTCTCTGCATATGCAGAGACTCCGGCAGCGTTTGTGTCTACGCCAGGTGTAGATAAATCCGAATACAGTATTTATGCCTCTGGATTGCCAACGTTAATGTTCAGGCAGTTAAAAAATGATGAACGAGTATTTGTATATGAAGTAAATCCATCTGAAATTGTTACAAAACCAAACTCACCATCAGCAGACTGGACGGAAATTGATAAAGTGGCAAAACGGGTGTGGATATGTACAAAATCACAAGTTAAATGCATAGATAGAACAAATAAAATATAACAATACACTGCAGTTGACCCAGCACCCAACGCTCCGCTTCGCTCTTCGTCGGGCGCCGGTAAACCGGGTTGTGTCGTTAGGATTGAAAGAGTATGGCAACATTTATTGGAACAATAAAAGAGTTTCATGATTATATCGGTCCTAGAATTCGAAATATAATTAATAATTTCACAAGAAAACATAGGCAGTCACAAAATGGGATTTGTGAGTTCTGTGGAAAAAAAGCAGAGCTTCAATCTGCACATGTACATGGCCGAGATAGAAGAACTATTATTGAAGAAATCCTAAAACAGCATACGGATGACAATCAATTGATTTCTTGTTCAATAGAAGAGGTAGAACAAGAAATCTTGAAGGCTCATGAGCCTATAGAGAAAACATTTAAGTTTATTTGTCACCCTTGTCATGTGAATTATGACTCACCATTAAAAAAGGTTAATCCCAAAAGAACAAAAAACTATACATCAAATTCACAAGAGCCAGAATTTACAAAAATATCAAGAATAAGGTTATGGGCCAGGAGAGGTCACCAAATTAATAGTAGAATGGGTCATGCTTTTTTAGCCTTAGAAAAAGAAGGAGATGTATCATACGATTCATTAAAGTCGCTTTGCAGAAGTAAGTTTGCTATTGATGAGTTCGATTCTCACTTTGCATCAATGAAAACAGACAAAGGCAATTCACACGGTGCTGTTTTCTATGAAAAAAATGGTAAAGTATTTATCTGGGATAAAGTAAAAAGAGAAATAGACAAATATTTCTAAAAATCCTAAGAAAAATGAAGAAGGACATTTTGGAGGTAACTTCGTTTAAAATTATGACTGTGATTCACATTTACTGTTTAAAATATACTTCACTGGAAGTCCAAAATGCTTATTATTTAGGCGTTATGTTGTTGTAAAAGGAAATAACAATCAATAGTGCAATCAATAGGGTCAGATAAGTTAGATAAATTGGAAAGAATAAAAGTCAGCAAACTGTCTGTTCACCTTCGACAACTGTTAATTCCAGGGTTTTTCCAATACAGGAATAAGGTCCGTTATTTGTACTTGTATGACTATGTCATTCTTAATCATAATGTTCCTGCAGTCTACTTTATTTCCTGCAGAAACATATGAATGCCTTATGGATAAACTGGAAGATGCAGAATTAGCAGAAAGTTCAGCTATCTGAACCCGGCTTTAAATTCGGTAAATTCGCATTGGCAATCACATGCAAAACAATACCGCAGCCAATCAGAAAGACAACACTGGCCAGCAGGCTGGCAAAAATAGGGTGATCGGTGCTGTTGTCTATTTGCCAGTAAACCGCATAAGATGCCGCCACCAGTGACAGCAGGTAACAGAACATCGCAATGCCCCAGGAAATTTTCTGACCGATTTTTCGTTTTCTCATAATGAATCACTCAAATAAATAAACAGGTCATAATTTATCACGTTACAGTTCAACTGACCATTGATCCAGGATAACTGGACTGGATACTTATGGTCTGTTAATCCATCTGCTGTTACGTCGTATGTTACCCCTGTTGTTACTTAACGTAACAGTTTGGTGGTAATATTGCTGCTACAAATTCAAAAATCATTCTATTTATCTGTTTTATAAAGAAAAATTAAAACTGGCTCTGTTTTTGCCTAAATAGAGTCTGCAGCCGTCTATTCGGTTGTTTGCTTTACACCAACCATCAATTAGATACGAAAAAAAACATATAATGGCCAAAACATTAAGCACATTAGCTCCGGTAATGCAGTTTTTAAACCGGCATGAACCTTACAAATCCATGCTGCCGGCACATCAGGAATACCTGGCCATGCACCTGGAGCAGGTTTTTTATGCCAAAGGTGAAACTGTTCTGCAACCTTCAGACGGCCCGGTGGACCGCCTCTATATTATTAAATATGGCCTGGTGCATCTGGAGCGAACCGATATCAGCTTTGGCGCGGGAGACAGTTTTCCCCTGTACTGGCTGCTGGAGGGGGTTAAGGTGCCTGCGCCCTTAACGGCACAGAAAACCACTATCTGCTTCTGTCTGCATAAACAGGACTTTGAATATCTGATGCAGCAGAGTCCGGTTTTTCATAGGTACTGTATGCAGGGAATTCACAGCGCCAATGAGTGAAAATACAACAGAACTGGAGCAGCTTAAACAAACCGTTGCTGAATTGCAGCAGGCTCTGGCACAGAAACAGGCTGAACTTGAGGATTGTCTGGGAAACCGGCACCCTGATAACACGGTTAATTCCATGCCGTTACAAAAGCAGCAGGAACAGGACTGTTATACAAAATTCAGGGTCTGTGCAGCCAGCTGGGCTAATATTCCTGCCGGACAGTTTCATGAACAACCCATGCCTGCCTTTAAAATGCTGACCACCCCGGTGACCTTTGAAATGTATGATCTGTTCTGCGCCGACAGGCATTTACAGCCGCCGGGTGATGAGGGCTGGGGGCGTGACAACCGCCCGGTTATCAATGTCAGCCATGAAGAGGCGCAGCAGTACGCTGACTGGTTGTCAGAACAGACCGGCTGGGCATGTGGTCTGCCCACTGAAGAGCAATGGGAATATGCCTGCCGGGCCGGAACGGTGACCGATTTCTGGTATGGGGACACGCCGGATCCGAGGATGATGGTGATGGGCACTGGTAAAACCATGCCCACGCCCGGTTCCAGAATGGCGAACCACTGGGGACTGTATGATATGCATGGCAATGTCTGGGAGTGGACCTCTACCAATAAACATGAAGAATATATTTTGTGCGGCGGCAGCTGGTACAACAAGGCCAACTGGCTGACCAGCAGTGCCCGCAATATTGCTTTTCCCAATGAGAAAAACAATAACTGGGGGGTTCGTCTAATCAGAACAGATGTTACCTAATTACACATCTTATGTAACTAAAGGTAACATTAATACAGTGTGTGATATTTTAAATATATGCTAAGTTTATGATTTTTAATATTAAAGTGCTATGGCATGAATATCGCAACAAAGAAGAGCTTAAGTGTTCGGGTTAAGAGCACGGGTTAATGTATAGGCTGATGAGTTCAGACTTATACAAAACTCATCCGAGTCAATAAAAAACGGAACAATAAGGAAAATAGAATGAGTGATAAAAAGAATGCCAATGGCTGGTCACGTCGTGACATAATGAAAGCAGCGGGTGCCTTTACAGCCGCCGGTGCCATGCCGATGTTTTTTACCCGGGGTGCTTGGGCGTCTAAAACTTTTGTCAATGATCCGGGTAATTCCAAAACCGTTAAACTTGGTTTTAATGTACCGCAGACCGGTGCTTATGCCGATGAAGGGGCGGATGAGTTGCGTGCCTTTAAACTGGCGGTTAAACACCTCAATGGTGAAGGCGACGGCGGTATGATGCAGACCATGAAGCCAATGAGCCTGAAAGGCAATGGTATTCTGGGCAAAAAAGTTGAATATGTTACCGGTGATACCCAGACCAAGTCCGATGCGGCCCGTGCTTCTGCCAAACGTATGATTGAAAAAGACGGTGTTATTATGTTCTCCGGCGGTTCCTCTTCCGGTGTGGCCATTGCGCAGCAGTCTTTAGCTCAGGATATGGGAGTGGTCTTTATGTGCGGTCTGACGCACTCCAATGACACCACCGGTAAAGACAAGCGTCGTTACGGTTTCCGTCATTTTTTTAATGCCAAGATGTCCGGTCTGGCTTTAGGTCCGGTACTGAAAAAAGAAATGGGTACTGACCGTCGTGCCTATCACCTGACTGCAGACTATACCTGGGGCTGGACTCAGGAAGAATCCATTAAGGAAACCACCGAAGGTCTGGGCTGGAAAACCGTTAAAACCGTCCGTACCCCTCTGGGTGCCGGTGACTTCTCACAATATATCACACCCGTTCTGAACTCCGGCGCGGATGTATTGATCCTGAACCACTATGGTAAGGACATGATCAACTCTCTGACTCAGGCAGTACAGTTTGGTCTGCGTGACAAAGTGGTGAACGGCAAGCAGTTTGAAATTATAGTGCCTCTGTACTCCCGTCTGATGGCGCAGGGTGCCGGTAAAAACATTAAGGGTATCTTAGGTACCACTAACTGGAACTGGGCATTAAAAGATAAAGCTTCCCAGGCCTTTGTTAAGTCTTTTGGTAACGAATACGGCTTCCCGCCATCCCAGGCAGCACATACCTGTTATGTACAGACCATGCTGTATGCCAATGCCTGTGAAATGGCCGGTACCTTCTATCCGCCAGAAGTTATCAAGCAACTGGAAGGCTTTAAATTTGACGGTATGGGCAACGGCCCGACAGAATACCGTGCAGCAGATCATCAGTGCTTTAAAGACGTACTGGTTATGCGTGGTAATGAAAAGCCAACCAGTCAGTTTGATCTGCTGGAAATTGTTCAGCAGGTGCCTCGTGCTCAGGTTGAATACCCAGCCGATATCTTTGGCGGTGAATTAGGTCCTTACGAAAAATCCTGATAGATCCAGTTAAACAGCGCATAAGTTTTTTATGCGCTGTTTTTTTTGTCTGTAAAAAAGTGTCTGTACATAAAATATTTTAAGCCGTATCAAGATTTTTTATGTACACATACGTTTTTAATTTTTTTAACAATTATTATTGAGTGGTAAACAATGGATGCAATTCTATTACAGATCCTAAACGGTCTGGACAAGGGAGGAGCCTATGCCTTAATTGCATTAGGGCTGACTCTGGTGTTTGGGACCCTGGGTGTGGTCAACTTTGCCCACGGGGCCCTGTTTATGCTGGGGGCCTTTTGTTCAGTGACCTTTCAGAAACTGCTGACCATTTCCAAACAGGTCAAGGATACCAGCATTACCTTTTTTGATGCCTATAAGGAAATGCCTTATCTGGAAATCTGGTTTGGTGATTTTGGTAAAACCATTATTGATTATTCCGTACCGCTGTCCGTTTTATTTGCCATACCGGTGATGCTGCTGATTGGCCTGGCCATGGAGCGGGGTTTAATCCGGCATTTTTATAAACGAAGCCACGCGGAACAGATCCTGGTCACCTTTGGTCTGGCCATTGTGCTGCAAGAGATAGTTAAACTCAGTTTCGGGGCGAATCCTATCCCTACTCCGGCACCGGAAATTTTCTCCGGAACAGCCGCTATCGGATCGCTTTTTGGTCTGGGGGATTCAGTCGTCTATCCCTGGTGGCGACTGATTTATCTGGGCTTTTCCCTTACTGTTATTGCCGCTGTATTTGCCTTTTTAAACCTGACCACCTTTGGTATGGTGGTACGAGCCGGTATGATGGATCGTGAAACCGTTGGCCTGCTGGGTATTAATGTAGAACGGCGCTTTACCATTGTTTTCGGGCTGGCGGCCATTGTCACTGGTCTGGCCGGAGTCATGTACTCCCCTATCCTGCCGCCGGATTATCATATGGGTATGGACTTTCTGGTAC
>JALTKC010000083.1 GCA_027076245.1 Gammaproteobacteria bacterium | reverse complement strand
GGACCTTTTACGTTCACGTCAAGATTCTTCATCCCCATTTCCAGAGTGACTTTGCCAGCTCTTTCAGCTGCTACCTGAGCAGCAAATGGAGTACTTTTTCTGGAACCACGGAAACCGGAACCACCTGCAGTAGCCCAGGCCAGAGCATTGCCCTGACGATCCGTGATGGTAATAATTGTGTTGTTGAAGGATGCATGGATATGTGCAATTCCGTCAACCACCGTACGTTTTACTTTTTTACGTGAACGACTTGGTTTAGCCATTAGTTTTACCTATATAATTTTGAATCTTAGCAGAGCATGTAGTGAGCTGTTTTACTTAAATAGACAGTCATTTCAGCTTTGTTAACACTCTTTTGTTTATTCAGTTTGTTCGATAGTATTTGCTATTTATAATATCAACAAGAATTTATGGATTTGTGATTGGCCTGACCTAAGAAAGGCCTTCAAACCTACTTACGAATCGGCTTACGAGGACCCTTACGGGTTCTGGCATTCGTTTTAGTACGCTGACCACGCAGAGGTAAACTTCTGCGGTGTCTTAAACCACGGTAACAACCCATATCCATCAGACGTTTGATGTTCATGGAAACTTCTCGTCTCAGATCACCTTCTACAGTGAACTCGCCAACTAAGGCACGGATAGCATCCAGTTCTTTTTCTGATAACGCTTCAACTTTAGTAGAACCGTCAATGCCGGCCTTTTCTAAAATCTTTTTGGAGCGGGTTGGACCAATTCCATAAATCGATGTTAATGCAATAACTGCATGTTTTCTATCTGGAACATTTACACCAGCAATACGAGCCATAAAGGCACTCCCATCAATCTAATAGTAATACAAAGAGCGCGTAATTATACGCACTGTTATAAGTTGTGTCAATGAAATTAATCTTTGACTTTTGCTTTCATTAAACAAGAAAAGAGAATCTCCGTAATGGCCAATTCTCTTTTTATTTTAAATGAGTCCCAATATGAACATAAGTGGAACTTTTATTTAAAAATTTGTTGCGGGCAAGATGTCCGCACTCCCAGGGCGAGTGGGAATTCAGGGTTATTGTTTTATCCCTGACGCTGCTTGTGACGTGCATCTGAACAGATAACACGGACAATGCCTTTACGCTTGATAATTTTGCAGTTTCTGCAAATCTTTTTTACTGAAGCACGGACTTTCATGTTTCACCTCTAAAAATAGAATTAAAATTCAGTTCTTTTGTTATAGCCCTGTCTGTTCCAGGACTTGTTGCAGGCTATTTTTTGCCTTTGGAACTCTTTAAATTGGCCTTCTTCATTAAGCCCTCATACTGATGAGACATAATGTAAGTTTGTATTTGAGCCATAAAGTCCATGGTTACAACAACAATAATTAATAAGGAAGTACCACCAAAGTAGAAGGGGACGTTCCAGTTTAAAATCAGAAATTCGGGCAATAAACACACACCGGTAATATAGACCGCACCAATTAAAGTCAGACGACTCATAATGGCATCAATAAAGCGTGAAGTGTTTTCACCTGGTCTGATCCCGGGAATAAAAGCACCGGATTTTTTTAGATTATCTGCTGTTTCTCTGGGATTAAACATAATCGCCGTATAGAAGAAACAGAAGAAGAAAATACCCACCGCATAAAATAGTACATACAAAGGCTGTCCGGGCGATATGGCATCAGCCATAGTCTGCATCCATTCCAGTCCTTCCGTATTAGCAAACAGCTTACCTAAAG
>JALTKC010000082.1 GCA_027076245.1 Gammaproteobacteria bacterium | reverse complement strand
TGCAGATTTAATTACTGATGTGTACTTTATTACAGGCGCTTACAATAGCGGCTAACTGCCTAAAGTACAGAATACATCTCTCATCATGCCGATTAAACGCAAGGTTCTGGCATCACCCACTCGATAATACACTCGGTTTGCATCTTTACGGGACGCAAGAATACCCTTGTCCCGGAGAATGGCCAAATGCTGTGAGATATTACTTTGTGAAGTGCCTACCTTTTCAACAATATCCTGAACACTGATTTCTGCATCACCCAGGGTACATAAGATTTTTAATCGCAGGGGATGAGACATGGCTTTTAACGACCGTGAAGCACGATCAATATCTTCATCACGTGACATTAAATCCATATTCATATCACAGCAGTCCGTCTCGCTCAGGTTAAATTGGTCACCCATTATTTATCACCTATTTATCACTTATATTTTATTTATCCAGATTTATACTTTTTTATACTTCTTGTATAGTTTTTGTATATTGTATATCCATCATATATCCAGCCTGGATCATTCGCTAATATAACAATAACAGTATACAATAATATTTGGGGTAATGAGTATGTTTTTTTCAAAAAAATGATTTAATTTGTTTTTTTTTGAAAATTTTGACCGTATTTTACTTTTTCTGCACTAAAAAAATACAATTTAGCTTATTAAGGCCATCTGTATCACTGCTTTACCTTTTTTTGAATAAAAAAATGACTGGATAAAGTGTTTGTCACAAATCTTTTGGTATAATAGTGGTTTTTCAGTATCAGGCTTGATAAAACAGGGCTTTAACCCCATATAGACTCGTGTCAAGCTAATTTTATACACGTTATTTGCAAGCTGTAAAACCAACCAGGTTGCCTGCAAACGTCCAAACCGGATTAATCCAGAACAAATTATGTCAAAATCATCAACACCCCCAAAACCTTTAACACTGGTTATTCTTGATGGCTGGGGTTACTCCGATAATCCAAGCCATAATGCAATTATTGAAGCCAAAACACCGGTGTGGGACAAATTATGGAAGGAACAGCCGCATACCCTGATTAAGGCCTCTGGTGCTGAAGTCGGCCTGCCTGCCGGACAGATGGGTAATTCTGAGGTTGGCCATCTTAATATCGGTTCCGGGCGAGTTGTTTACCAGGAATACACCCGAGTCAGCCGGGCCATACGTACCGGTTCTTTCTTTACCAACTGCACCCTGACTGAGGCAGTGGATCAGGCGCTGAAAAATGATAAAGCCGTCCATATTATGGGGCTGTTATCTCCGGGCGGCGTTCACAGCCACGAATGTCATATTCATGCCATGGCCAAACTGGCTGCTGAGCGTGGTGTCAGTAAGTTATACCTGCACGCTTTTCTGGATGGCCGTGATACGGCTCCACGCAGTGCTAAAGAATCCATCACAGCGATGCAAACAGTCTTTGATGAACTGGGCCATGGACGATTTGCCTCAATTATAGGCCGCTATTATGCCATGGATCGGGATCATCGCTGGGAACGGATCAAATCCGCCTATGATGTCATTGCCGATGGTAAAGGTGAATTCAGTGCCGAATCAGCAATGGACGGTCTGGACGAGGCCTATCAGCGCGGCGAATCCGATGAGTTTGTCCAGGCCACCGCTATTATTCCCAAAGGAACTAAGCCGGTACGGATTGAAGACGGCGATATTATGATCTTTATGAACTATCGTTCTGACCGCGCCCGCCAGATCACCCGGCCTTTTATTG
>JALTKC010000081.1 GCA_027076245.1 Gammaproteobacteria bacterium | reverse complement strand
GTATTCTGGCAAAGCAAAAAGGCTGTTTATAAACAGGGTAAAGCCATACGTGGAGGTGTTCCAGTATGCTGGCCATGGTTTGGGGCGATAAAAGCAGGCGACAAAAATACGGCCAATAATACTAAACTGCCTGCTCATGGTTTTGCACGTCTTTCAAACTGGAAGGTAAAGTCGGTGAGCACCCTGAAAGATGAAAGCACTGAGGTGGTGTTAAAGCTGCACTGTGAATCGGTTTGCGAACAATATCTGAGCCTGCAAAGTGATTTTGAAGCCAGGTTGAGTTTACGCATTATCATTGGTGAACAGTTGAGTATGGAACTGATCACAAAAAATACCGGCAAATACCCGGTACGTATCAGCGAAGCTCTGCACAGTTATTTCAAAATTTCAGATATTAATAATGTCCTGATCAAAGGACTGGATAATACCGATTATATTGACAAATTACTCAATAACCGGGTTTTCAGACAGGGTGGAGACCTTATTCTGGAAGCGAAAACGGACAGGATTTATACAGATACTACTTCCAGGCTTACTATTGTAGATAAACAGTTAAACAGAACCATTGAAATTTCCAAAACCGGATCCATGTCAACGATTATCTGGAATCCATGGGAGCAAAATTCCAAAGTAATGGCTGATATGCCTGATAAGGGCTGGCAGTCTATGGTGTGTGTTGAGGTGGCTAATGCCGCAGATAATGAAGTGCTGGTACAGGCCGGAGAGACACATCGTATGTCAATGCAGATTAAGATCAATGAACAAATATAATTACTGACTAATATTAGTATTCTCTTTACTTTTAAAACCTGATTAGGCTAGTATGTGAATATTCGTTTCCTGGTTAATAGTGTGATATGGAGAAGCACATGGATAAACAAACAAGTGAAAAATTAAATGATACTCTGGGGAAAATGGGCGCCATGGGTGCTGAAGAAAAAGCCAGAAAATCAAGCCCGAGATCATCCTCAGACAGCCGTTTTTATATGGTTATGCTGGCTTTAGTGGTTGGAATGGGGTTTTATATTTCTTATGATATTAATCAGCGCTATGGAGATGGTTCATTAACTTATGGTAGTGCAGACAGTGGTACTGCCTCTGAAGATGCGCCGGTTATTGTCCATATTGAAAAAATTAAAACTGTTGAGGTGGTCCCTGTAGCGGCTTTGCCGGCAACCGATGATACTCCGGAAGCCGTTGTAGTAGAAAAAGTGGTTAAGAAAACGACGGTAACGACGGCTATTGTTCCTGTTCCTGCTGCAGAAACGACTGAAAAAACAGACTCACAAACAGCAGAATCACAAAGTGCCGCCCCACAGGAAGCACCGCAGGCCATTGCTGATACTTCAACGGAGAATACTGTAAATACTGATACGGCTGATAAAACGGTAAATGCACCTGCTGAAGCTGACTCTGCAGCACCGGCTGAAGATAGTGCTGCCAGTACAGTCGCCGTTCCTGAGACAGAAGCTGCAGTTGAAGCTGTAGCAGTTGAGGAGCAGGTTGCTGTTACGCCCGTGCCTGCAACTGAGACACAGACGGCTGCGCCTGCTGCACCACCTTCTACCTATGACCCTTATGCTAATCCATATGCAGCACCTTATGGCGGCCTATACGGTAACCCCTATAATGGTCAGTATAATAATGCCAATCCATATCCGCCGCAGGGCTATTACCAGCCAGCGCCACAGGCTTATGGTAATCCAAATCCCTATGGCTATGGTTATCCTTATTACGGTCAGTAATACCCTGAATACAGCAACCTGTCTGACGCCAGTCTGACAGGTTGTATGTATGTATCATGAGTACCGCTCAGTCAGATATTCTTTTATGTACTATTAATGCCAGTTATATCCATACTGCTTTCGGGCTGCGTTATTTATACGCCAATATGCCTGAAGCATTACGCAATAAATCGGCTATAAAGGAATTTACCACTCATTTAAGGCCGGCAGATATTGTTGAAAAAATACTGCTTACAAGGCCCCAAATTATTGGTTTTGGTGTTTATATCTGGAACACCGCTCATACCACTGAAGTCATTCGCCTTTTAAAAATCATTGCACCGGACATTAAAATTATTATAGGCGGTCCGGAAGTCTCCTATGAATATACACAGCAGACAATTTATAAACTGGCCGATTACCTGATAACCGGAGCAGGGGACAGGGCTTTTGGACAATTATGTAAACTGCTGTTAAACCAACAAAATGAGACCCTGGAAATTGCAAAAGTTTTTCAACACAGGGAACCACCCCTGTCTGAACTTAAACTGCCGTATCCGTACTATACGGATGAAGATATTAAAAACCGGGTCATTTATGTTGAGGCCTCCAGAGGCTGTCCCTTTAAATGTGAGTTTTGTCTGTCGGCACTGGATAAAACCGCTCTGCCTTTTAATATTGATGTATTCCTGTCGGAGATGGATAAGCTCTGGCAGCGCGGTGCCAGAAATTTTAAATTTGTGGATCGAACCTTCAACCTGAAAACGGACTCCAGTCTTAAAATCCTGAACTTTTTTCTTGACCGTCTGGATAACAGACTGTTTCTGCATTTTGAAATTATACCGGACCGTTTGCCGGAAGCGTTAAAAACAACCATTGCAAAATTTCCACCAGGCTGTCTGCAATTTGAAATTGGTGTGCAGACCTTTAATCAGACTGTGCAGAGTTTAATCAGTCGCAAACAGGATAATCATAAAACCATGGCCAATCTTGAATGGTTAAGAAACCACTCAAATGCCCATATTCATGCCGATCTGATCTTTGCCTTACCCGGTGAGGATATATCAAGTTTTGCCAGTGGCTTTGATACCCTGTACCAACTTAGACCCCATGATATACAGGTCGGTATTCTTAAACGGCTCAGAGGTACACCAATAATCCGGCATACAGATACTTATCAGCTTAAATTTGATAGCACAGCACCCTATAGTATCCTTTCAACATCAAAGGTCGATTTTCTTACGGTGTAGAAAATGGTGCGATTTGCCCGTTACTGGGAGTTGATTGCCAATAGCGGCAAGTTTAAAAATACTCTGGACGGTTTTCTGGATAAACAGGCGTTTTACCGTTTTTATGCTTTTTCTGACTGGCTGTACCATTATTCAGGCAAAACCCATCAGATTTCACTAAGAAAATTATTTGATTATCTTTACTATGGCCTTATTCAGAATGAACTTTACGACAGTGATTATAATATGACAGAACAGGATGTTATTAAGCATCTGTTAATGGATTATCAAAGTTCCGGCCTTAAAGGACAGCCCGAGTTTTATAAGCATCTGTCATAATTAAATCCACATTTATTAAGTTTTTAATTTATCTAATGACATTTAGTTGGTTTTGTACTTTAATACTGGAATATTTCTAATTCAGCAGGAGCCGATATGTTTCAGGTGCGAATTCATGGAAGAGGCGGGCAGGGTGTTGTTTCAGCCTCAGAGCTTTTATCTGTTGCAGCTTTTGAAGAGGGCAAATACTCACAGTCCTTTCCCAGTTTCGGTTCAGAACGAATGGGGGCTCCAGTACAGGCCTTTGCCCGCATCAGTGACCGACCCATTACAACCCGTGAACCGGTTATGGAACCGGATATGCTTATTATTCAGGATCCTACCCTGTTTCTTGCAGTTAATGTGTTTGAAGGTGCCAATACCAACGGCTATCTGCTGATAAACAGTGCCAAAACTCCTCAGGAGCTGGGTATTGAAGATATGACTGAGCAGTATCCGCCTAATCATGTTATGACCCTCCCGGCAACTGAACTTGCCATGAAATACATTAAACAGCCCAAACCCAATACTATTTTACTGGGTGCATTTGCGGCACTTACACAGATAGTGCATATGCCCGCACTGGAAAAAGCCATTTTAGACAAATTCCCCAAACGCATTGCCGATCCTAATATCACGGCCACCAAAGCCGGTTATAATCTTATTATTCAGAAACTAGAACAAGCACAGGAGGCCTGATCCATGTTACAGCAAATCAGTGGTTCCATTGCAGTGGCTGAAGCGGTGGCTCTTTGCCGTCCTGAAGTGGTGCCCTGTTATCCTATTACCCCACAGACCCATATTGTGGAACATATCAGTACTCTGGTTAAAAGCGGCCAGTTAAAAAACTGCACCTATGAAAATGTGGAATCTGAGTTTGCTTCCATGAGCCTGTGTATCGGTGCATCAGCCGCTGGTTCCAGAACCTATACGGCCACAGCCAGTCAGGGTTTATTATTTATGATGGAGGCGGTTTATAATGCCTCTGGCCTGTCCCTGCCTATTGTTATGACCCTGGGCAATCGGGCTATAGGTGCACCCATTAATATCTGGAACGATCATTCCGATGCCATGTCCGTGCGTGATGCCGGCTGGATCCAGTTGTTTGTTGAAAGTAACCAGCAGGCGCTGGATGTCCATATACAGGCCTTTAAACTGGCTGAGGCACTGAGTCTGCCGGTTATGGTTAATATGGACGGTTTTATTCTGACCCATGCCATTACCCGTGTTGATATGCCCACTCAGGAACAGGTGGATCAGTTCCTGCCGCCGTTTGTTCCACGACAGAAACTCGATACCGAAGCCCCGCTTTCCATTGGTGCTATGGTGGGCCCGGATGCGTTTACTGAAGTGCGCTATCTGGCTCATCATAAACAGAAAGAAGCACTGGGTATTATAGAAAAACAGGCCGAAGAGTTTCAGGCTATTTTTGGCCGTGATTCAGGCGGTTTAATTAAATCCTATAATGCAGAAGATGCCGATATTGTTTTTGTGGCCATGGGTTCAGTGGTCGGTACCATGCAGGAACTGGTCGAAGAATTGCGGGAAGAAGGGCATTCTGTCGGTATTTTAAGCGTACGTTCTTTCCGGCCGTTCCCAGCCAATGCCATTAACAAAGCCCTGGCAAATACCAAACACGCCATTATTTTTGAAAAAAGTTTTGCAGTCGGTATGGGCGGTGTGCTGGCCAGTGAAATTCATATGGCTACTGTTGCCAACGATTTAAAGATCAGCTCGGTTATTGGTGGCCTGGGCGGCCGTACCATTACCAAAAAATCACTGGGCAAGATCATTGAATGCGCCATGCAGGGTGAACTGGATACTGAGGTATTTCTGGATCTTGAAGGGACAACTGTAGTGCGGGAGCTCAAACGTCAGCAGGAAGAACAGTGTTCCGGTCCGGCCGCTGAAAATATACTCAGGGATATGGGCGTGGTTTCAGCCTCAAAAACACATTAATTTGAATGAGCAGGATTAATCAATGAGCAATCAGGACAACAATACTGTCAGCACTTGCGAAAAGCAAACAGTAAAGTTCTATCAGACCGGAACTTTTACGGTAGGGAATCGTTTACTGGATGAAGAATGCCGAACCGTACAGGCGACTACAGAACGAGCCAACTCCCTGGATTCCGGTCACCGGGCCTGTCAGGGCTGCGGTCAGGCACTGGGGGCACGCTATGCACTGGATGCCGCCATGCGGGCGACCAATAACAAAATTATTGCTGCCAATGCCACCGGCTGTCTGGAAGTGTTTACCACACCTTATCCCGAAACCGCCTGGTCCATTCCCTGGGTACATTCTCTGTTCGGCAATGTGGCCGCGGTAGCATCCGGTATTGCCGCTTCTTTAAAAGCCAAAGGCGATACCACCACCCGAGTAATAGCCCAGGGCGGTGACGGGGGGACTACGGATATTGGTTTTGGCTGCTTATCCGGTATGTTCGACCGTAATGATGATGTGCTGTACATCTGTTATGACAATGGCGGATATATGAACACCGGAGTGCAGCGTTCCAGCGCCACCCCTCCGGCTGCACGTACTGCGACCACCATGCCGGTAGGGGATAATCCCGGCAGTTCGTTTACAACCGGTAAGTTTTTACCTGCCATTGCCATGGCTCATGAGATTCCCTATGTAGCTACAGCCTCTGTACATGATCTGCACGACCTGGAACGCAAGGTAGAAAAGTCCATGACCTTCAGAGGCGCCCGATATATTCATATTAATGTGCCCTGTCCCCTGGGCTGGGGCAGTCAACCAGCCCTGACCATAAAATTATCCCGTATGGGAGTGGAGTGTGGTCTGGTGCCTTTATTTGAGGCTGAAAACGGAAAGCTGACGGATTCCACTAAAATCCGTTATCGCATTCCGGTGGAAGATTATCTGAAGCTGCAGCGCCGTTTTGCTCATGTATTAAAACCGCAAAATACCCATCAGCTGGATGCTATCAGACAAATTGCAGAAGATAATATTAAACGTTACAAGCTGATCTAATCGTCATCAGCAGAACCGTATCGGATAAATAACTATGACCGTACAACACAAACCCTTTGCCATTACCCTGGATGTCGGCAGTAGTCATCTGAATAAAACCGGCAGCTGGCGCTCTATGCGTCCGGTCTATGTGGACAGACTGCCGCCCTGTAATAAAACCTGCCCCAGTGGTGAAGATATTCAGGGCTGGTTAAGTCTGGCAGAAGAAGAAAACTACGAAGCGGCCTGGCGACTGCTGACCCGTGACAACCCATTTCCTGCCATTATGGGCCGGGTCTGTTATCACCCCTGTGAAGGTGCCTGCAACCGTGGACAGCTGGATTTGCCTGTCGGTATTAATTCCGTTGAACGCTTTATTGGTGAACAGGGTTTAATCCATAACTGGCAGTTTGAAGCCGGGGATGATACCGGAAAAAAAGTCATGATTATTGGTGCCGGCCCGGCCGGTTTGTCTGCAGCCTGTCATCTGCGTCGTTTTGGCCATGCTGTTACTATCTTTGAGGCAGCCGAAAAGCCCGGCGGTATGCTGCGCTATGGTATCCCCAAGTATCGCCTGCCCCGTGAAAAGCTCAATGCAGAAATCTACCGTGTTGAAAATATGGGTGTAGAAGTCAGGCTTAATCATAAGATTGAGGATATTGAAGCCACAAAACAGGCGGGCGGTTTTGATGCCGTGCTTATCTGTGTTGGAGCGCAAAAATCCAATATGATAGCGTTTGAGGGCAATGCCGGTATTCCTATTCTGGATGCCTTAAAGGTACTGCGTGATACAGAGCTGGAGCAGCCTAACCAGCTTATTGGCCGGGTGGTTGTGTACGGCGGCGGTAACTCCGCAATGGATGTGGCCAGAACCGCCATTCGTCTGGGCGCACAGGATGTTAAAGTGATCAGCCGTGAAGATCCGGATAATATGACGGCACATAAATTTGAAGTTCAGGAGACCCTTGAAGAGGGGGCAGAGGTTATCAATCTCAGAACCATTAAAGCCGTTAATGGTCATGAAATTACCCTGGAAATCATGAAAATCAGTGAGCA
>JALTKC010000080.1 GCA_027076245.1 Gammaproteobacteria bacterium | reverse complement strand
GTATTAGCGTTGAGCGTTGAGCGTTGAGCGTTGAGCGTTGAGCGTTGAGCGTTGAGCGTTGAGCGTTGAGCGTTGAGCGTTGAGCAAAAAAGTATAAAATCCATTTTTCTTGAGTCAAGCAAAATACCAAAACATTTTGTATTAACTTAAAGATAAATGTAGCTCCAGCTCTTTCTCAGCGCTCAGCGCTCAGCGCTATCTTTACCTGCTTTTCATTTAAATATACAGTATAATTCTGTTTTACCCTGTTTAAAACGCTTAAGGCTGCCCAGTTTCTGATTTATGACTCAACTTTTGCATTACCCATTACTGGCTACTATTAACTCACCGGCCGATTTAAAAACTCTGGATAATGAGCAGTTAACGGTGCTCGCGGCCGAACTGCGCGGTTTTTTACTGGAAACTCTGGATCGCACCGGTGGGCACCTTTCTTCGGGGTTGGGTACGGTTGAGCTGACCATTGCCCTGCACAAGGTATTTAATACCCCCGAAGACAAAATTATCTGGGATGTGGGGCATCAGGCCTATCCGCATAAAATTCTTACCGGGCGTTCACGGCAACTGGACAGTATCCGTAAAAAAGGCGGTTTATCCGGTTTCCCGAAACGCTCAGAAAGTCCCTATGATGCCTTTGGTGTGGGCCATTCCAGCACCTCTGTCAGTGCGGCTCTGGGTATGGCCATTGCTGCCAAGGATACCGGTCAGACATATAAAAGCGTCGCAGTCATTGGTGATGGCGCCATGACCGCCGGTATGGCCTTTGAAGCACTTAATCATGCCGGCGATCTGGATGCTGATTTACTGGTGATCCTGAATGACAATGATATGTCCATCTCTCCCAATGTCGGTGGGTTGTCCAACTATTTTGCCAAAGTATTGTCGGGCAAATTTTACTCAACGGTAAAGTCCAATTCCAAGAAAGTTCTTGGTTCCATGCCCTCAGTCTGGGAACTGGCACGCCGGGCAGAAGAACATATGAAGGGTATGATCGTGCCTGGAACCCTGTTTGAAGAACTGGGTTTTAACTATATCGGCCCTATTGACGGGCATGACATTCCTACTCTGTTAACCACTTTAAGTAATATTCGTGAACTCTCTGGCCCGCAGTTTTTACATATTGTTACCCAGAAAGGCAAGGGCTTTAAAGCCGCTGAAAATGAGCCAACACAATATCATGCCGCAGCTCCGGGCTTTTATAGCAACAGCAAGGCCAGTACCTCTGTTTCAGATGCACTAACCTATACAGAAGTATTCAGCCGCTGGATTCTGGATGCCGCAGCTAAAGATGAACGGCTGATCGGTATTACACCCGCCATGCGCGAGGGTTCCGGACTGGTTGAGTTTTCTGAACAGTTCAGTGAGCGTTATTATGATGTTGGTATTGCTGAGCAGCACAGCGTCACTCTGGCGGCCGGTATGGCCTGTGAAAGTCTAAAACCGGTTGTTGCCATCTATTCCACCTTTTTACAACGTGCTTATGACCAGCTTATTCACGATGTGGCACTGCAGAACCTGCCGGTGGTTTTTGCCATTGACAGGGGCGGTATTGTCGGCGCAGACGGTGCTACTCATACCGGCAGTTTTGATCTCAGCTTTATGCGCTGCATCCCCAATATGACCATAATGGCACCGGCCGATGAAAATGAGAGTTATCATATGCTGGACTTTGCCTATGCCATGGGTACTCCAGCAGCAGTACGTTACCCGCGCGGTAAAGGAGTTGGCCAGGCCATTACAGAACATCTGCCGCAACCGCTGGAACTGGGCAAAAGTATTATGGTTTATGATAACCAGAACGATTTTTCTGCAGCAGAACTAAAATTAGTGCCGGTTATCAGCATTCTGAGTTTCGGCACATTATTGAGTGAGGCTCTGAGTGCGGCGGAAGCACTTAAAAATGAGTTTTGCCTGAAAATTATTAATATGCGTTTTATCAAGCCACTGGATAATCAGGTTGCCCTGCAGCTGGCACAGAACAGTGATTTACTGATCACCCTGGAAGATAATACGGTGATGGGCGGTGCCGGCAGTGCGGTTAATGAAGTATTAGCCGGTCAGGGTACGGTATGCCCAATACTGAATCTCGGCCTTCCGGATGAGTTTCCTGAACACGGTACCCAGCAGGAAATACACCATGATTACGGTCTGGACAGCGCCGGACTGGTTAAGACCATCAGGGCGCATATTCGTCCTAAGTCAGCGGCGGTCTGAACAGGTGTCCTGCCCGCATTATTAATTTAAGATAAATTGATTAATCTTACGCGGGCAGGATGCCCGCGCTCCCAGGTGAATAGGGATTACTCGGTGACAAGTTCTATATGATAACCGGAAAACTTACGAATATTAATCACACCGGTATCCATAATCAGGTACTGTCCTTTAATACCCTGTAATACCCCTTCAAAAAAGGGCTGTTTATCCAGGTTAAACGACTTAACTTTAGTTGGATATTCCAGAACCGGGTACTGAATGTCCACCACTTCATTATTATCCAGATGCATAATAGCGTTTTCCGGAATATCACCCAGACTAGCGATCAATTCATCCACCTGAGGGGCTAATAATTGCCAGAGTTCAGCTTGTTTGTGTTTTAAATCAATGGGTTCTGCCGGTCCCTTGAGCATTCTCTGCCATTGGGTACGATCGGAGACCTGCTGCTTGTATAAAACCTCAACCAGACCGGAATAATAACGGGTACTGACCTGAAACACGGGTAATGCCTGTACCGCACCCTGATCCACCCAGCGTGTTGGGATCTGACTGCCACGGGTAATCCCCACCTTAATGCCTGATGAATTGGCCAGGTAAACAAAATGCTTCTGCATACAGTTATCCAGCCCCCATTGAGGTTCCCGACAGGTGCCCTGTTCATAATGGCATTTTTCCGGGCTCATAATGCATTTATCGCAGGAAGCCAGACGGGTAAAACAGGGGTAGCAATGCCCCTGATTAAAGCTCTTACTGGTTTTACGGGAACAGGCCACACAATGAATTTCCTGTTTATAGTGAAAAGACAGCTTTTTCCCCAGTAATGGATTCAGGGCAATTTCCCCATGACTGAGTTGTCCCTGCTCATCATATAAATTTAAAAAATAGTCAACCGGCGTATCAGGGCCGTTGTATTGCACCTGCATTTTACGCAGATGACCAGAATAACTTGCCATTACAATTCCTTAATTTATAAGTTTGTCCGCTCTTAATACCTTCCAGTCAAAGCCGGAACCGGGATCGGTTTTCCGACCGGGGGCAATATCACTATGACCCACAATTTTTTCCGGACAAATCTTCGGGAAATAATGTTTCAGGGTTTTAATCACAGCGAGCAGTGTTTTATATTGTGCTTTTTCAAACGGACTTTTATCGGTACCTTCCAGCTCAATACCGATAGAAAAATCATTGCAGTTTTCCTGTCCCGCCAGACAGGACTGACCGGCATGCCAGGCCCGATCATGCAGATTAACATACTGCACCAGTTCTCCGTCACGCCGGATCAACAAATGGGAAGATACCTGTAAATCTTTAATTTCCCTGAAATAATCATGTTCATCCCAGTCCAGTTGATTACTGAAAAAACGATCGATTTCATCTCCCCCATACTGTCCCGGCGGCAGAGAAATACTATGGATGATAATGCTGTCTATTGTGACACTTTCTGGTCGTTTATTATAGTTTGGTGATGCTACTTTCCTGGCCTGGGTAAACCAGCCGTCAGATATTTCGTACATAAGATTTTTATTGAGCTTTTTATTTGATTTTTATAGGAAAATCAGGTGAAAAAAATTACTAAATGTTCTATATTAAAACCTGTACCGTATGTGATTATACAATTTCTTTATTTTATTAAGTTTTTTGTTTCTGTGGACAAGCTCAAAGACATTCTAATTGATAAGGATTATAGTTTACCTGACTGAAACAAACTGAGGTTTGGTCTAAATGCAGCCTAAAAACAATATATTACACTTTAACCGGAACAGCAGCAAACAAGCGGCTCCGGATCATGACTATCACAGAAACAAGTTGTCACAAGATAGCAGGATACAGGATTCAATGATACCAGAAGGTCCATTAGGCGATCTAATCAAGTACACCAGTCAGTGGACAAATGAAGCCATTTCCGCATTATTTGATAATGTTGACACTCAGTTATTTGAAATGGCCGAAAAATCAGAAAATGCGACCGATCAAAATACCTATTTTGATGCCATGCGCATTATCCGCCTGCGTCGCAGCGTTGCCCATGAAGAGTTTCTCGCCAAAGTAGAACAGAGTTTTGATCCAGAAGTTATCCAGGGTGGTCGTGATTTTCGGGAGGTGACTTCAGATATTGAAAGCCTGTCCTTAATTGCGGATGATAACCTCGAAGAAGAGCTGGCCACTCATAATATGATAGCCAAGGCAGAACGGGACAATAAGGATGAACTGAAACAGCTTAATCAGCGAGTAGCTTACCTCTACAGGGGGCTGGATATTAACACCCAGAACAACCCTGTCAGCCCGACGGCTTTATGTAATGCCTTTGCCGCTGCTGTTGACACTCTGGAAGCCGAGATCAAGGTAAAACTACTGGTATTCAAGCTGTTTGATATCAATATTATTTCCAAACTGAATGATCTCTATCAGAATATCAATCAATTACTGGTCGAAAAAGGCATTTTACCGGATCTGAAAATTTCCTATGGCTCAGTCAGAAGACAACCCCCACCCACCGGTGCGGGTAATGCACCGGGCTCTCCTCAGACAAATTCCGGTTTATCACAGTTTATACAACAGCCGGTTGGTAATGCTTACCAGCAGAATTCTGCCGATGCTGAAGCCTTTGCCCTGATCCAGCAGTTAATTGCCCGGAATAAAACACCACAGCAAAATATTCCTCCGGCCCAGTTTGCCGATACTAGCGACATCATGAACACCCTGTCCCAGATACAGATAGATCCGGCTCTGGCGAACCCTTATGATCCTTATAACGGCCAACAGCACAGCGGTTCTGAAACCAGTGCTCTGTTAAAAGAAGCCTTAAAACAGGCTTTACACAACAACCAGAACAAAGAAGCCATCAATCAGGCTGACGATGACATGATTGATGTTATCGGCATGCTGTTTGACTTTATTCTGGGTGACAATAATCTGGTTGATTCCGTTAAGTCATTATTAAGCCGTCTGCAGATACCGATTATTAAAATTGCACTGCAGGATAAAAGCTTTTTCCGTAATAAAAACCACCCTGCCCGCAAGCTATTAAATGAACTGGCCAATGCCGGGCTTGGGGTAACCGATAATGTTAATTCCCAGAATAATCCTCTGTATCTGAAACTGGAAAGCATTGTTACCCGTGTAACCAACGAACAGACTGAATCCATTGATGAAAGTTTTTATGAAGAGTTACTGGAAGATCTGCATCGTTTCCTGTCTGAATTTAATCAGGGTATAAAAAACAGAAGAACGCCTTCTAAAGATGCTGCCCTGAAACTGGTCAGCACAGAATTAAACTCCCGTATTACCCATAAAAATCTGCCTCATAATATTGTTTTATTACTGGAACGGGTCTGGAAAGACGTCATGCTGGATATTTTCTTCAGCGACGGCATGGAAAGCGATGAGTGGGATATGGCCATGACCTTTGTAGATACTCTGATATGGAGTGTTGATCCAAAAACCGATATTCAAAGCCAGAAACAGCTGGTCAGAGTCATTCCCGGAATTTTAAATGCACTTAATGCCGGGCTTGACCGCATTCATTACCCTAAAGACTTGCGCGAACAACTCCTGCAGGATCTGCAGAATTGCCATCTTGCCTGTATGAAAGGCCAGAATATCAATGACAGTGAGCTGTCACAAAATGGCTCTGCCTATATTTCCAGTACAACACCAGCTGAACCTGCCAAACCTGATCAAACTGCTAATAACACTACCGAATCAGCTGACGGGCTTTCAGCAGAAGACCTGGCCAGTATCGATGCCGGTATTGATGTTATGCTGGACGGCGATCTGAACAATCTGGATGCTCTGGAAGAAGAAGATTTACTGGCTTCCCTTGAAGACGGTTCTGAACAGGCTATTGCTGACAGTGAGGATGTGGAACTGATTGAAGACGCCTATACCCAGCAAGCCAGAAACCTCAGTGCCGGCGCCTGGGTCGAGTTTATTGGCCAGGATGGCCAGACCTACCGGGCCAAGATTTCCTGGATGAGTGAAGATGCCAGCGCCTATATTTTTGTTACCCAGACCGGTCAGATTGCAGAAAAATCCCTGCAGGGCTTAAGTGCGGCACTGCGTAACAAACAGGCCACTATTCTGGATGAATCACCAGTATTTGAACGAGCCATGGATGCCGTACTGGAAGAACTGCAGGAAAAAACCGAACATTAATCTGTTGTTAACCTCCCCCCAACGACTGTGACTGATAATGTAAAAAGCATGGGTAAAGGCATGATTGCCATTGCCCTGGTGCTTGCCCTTGGGCTGCTGACCTGGATTTTTCAGGGGGCTATTAACCGGCAGTACAATCCCAACCAAACCGTTCAAACTGGACAAATTACCGATCAATATATAGAAATTGTATTAAAACGTAACCGTGCCGGCCACTATGTGACGTCCGGCCGAATCAACGGCTACCCCTCTGTTTTTCTGCTCGATACCGGCGCTACCTATGTGGCCGTTCCTGAACGTCTCGCTACTAAAATCGGCCTGAAAAAAGGCATGCCAGTCAGCCTTTCTACTGCCAATGGCCGCACGACAGGTTTCCAGACCATTATTGATGAGCTCGATATAGGTAAAATACGGCTGACTAATATCAGGGCTGTTATTACGCCTAATCTGAATGAGGTGTTGTTGGGGATGTCGGTTTTGAAGCAGCTGGAGTTTACGCAGAGGGGGGGAGTGTTGACGGTTAGGCAGTATTTTTAGCGTTCAGCGTTCAGCGTTCAGCGTTCAGCGTTCAGAAAGAGCATAAGGGGTTAAGGATTAAGGGTTAAGGGTTAAGGGTTAAGGGTTAAGGGTTAAGGGTTAAGAAAGAGCTTAGATCTTTTTCTGGGAGTGCGGGCATCTTGCCCGCATATGGTATTTAAAGTTTTGCTATGACGCAGGCAAGATGCCCGCGCTCCCAGGGTTAGGATTGCCTGGTTAGTTTGAAGACTATTGGGCTTAGTAGGAGTAATGCGATTAGGTTGGGTAGGGCCATTAGGGCGTTTAGGGTGTCGGCTAGTAGCCAGATGAAGTTTAGTTCGCCCATAGCGCCGATGGGGACGGCTATGATCCATAATATTCGGAAGATCATAACGGAGCGGATGCCGAACAGGAATTCTACGCAGCGTTCGCCGTAAACACT
>JALTKC010000079.1 GCA_027076245.1 Gammaproteobacteria bacterium | reverse complement strand
TCCAATCTACAATGGCCCGGCACTCTGATATAGTCCTTAATGTACAGGTGGAACGGGAAGTCTGTCCCAATAACCTGGCTCCCACCACATCCACTCTGGCCACTATGGGCATGGGTGATGCGCTGGCCGTTGCCCTGATTAAAGAGCGGGACTTTCAGGCTGAAGATTTTGCCCGTTATCATCCCGGTGGCAGTCTGGGCCGACGTTTACTGACCCGGGTAAGGGATGTTATGCATACCCGTAACCTGCCGGTGGTGAGTGCCGATGTACCCTTAACGGATGCTGTATTAACCATAAGTGAAGGCCGTTTAGGACTGGTGGTGATCACCGAACAGAACAAGGTCAAAGGGATTGTCACAGATGGCGATTTACGCCGGGCACTGGTCAGCCAGGTGGATATGAATCAGGCCTTAATTGGCGACATTATGACTCATAACCCGATAACCATTGCAGCGGATACCATGCTGGTGGATGCTGAAAGCCTGATGCTGGAGAAAAAGATCAAAGCCCTGATTGTGGTGGATGATAAACAGCAGATACTGGGCATTCTGGAGATTTTTGACCGCTAAAGAAACTGTAAGGGAAATAGTTGAAATTGAGAACGGAGTCACAAAAAAGTGTCAGTTTTTTTTACAGGTGCATTGTTCTTAAGTTTCAGCATCAATATAAGTAATTGATTATTATTAAAACGTTGATTTTGGCTTAATAATTGCCTGTATATTAGAGAATAATAAAGTTTTAGCTAATGAGGTATCGCGGTATGCTAAATAATAAATTACTTTTATCTGTCGTTCTTGCTGCGGCAGTTCCTTTAAGTGCTCAGGCTGCTATTTCCATTGATGGTGATATCAGTGACTGGGATCTGAGTTCTGATGGCTGGACACCTTCCACTGGTTCTGATATTTCTTATGTAATTGATGATTATAAGTCTGATGGAAGCCGATATAAGGACTCCAGCAGTAGCAGTACACAATATATTAACCGTAATCCAGGCGGTGGCCAGGATTATGATGCAGAAGCTATGTATTTAAAGCTGGAGGCAAGCACCTTATTTTTAGCTATCCGAACCGGACTTTCACCTAACGATCCTGACTGGAAAGCAGGGGATATCTTTTTTGATCTAAATGGTGATGCAGCTTCTACCAGCTATACCAACATAACGAACGACGGTAGCCCAGGTTCTTATGCCGCAGATGAACATGCAGTATCAGAAGCAACTTCGGGTACGGGTAATGGTTATGAATATGGTTTAGTGGTAGTTGACCATGGTGCTAATGATCCATATATTGATGGTAACAGCTGGGATGTGGCTGATTTATATAATGTAAACCGTTGGAACCTCGGTGGAGCCTACCCCGATGAGGATCATCCTGCTAGTGGTAATGCCGGTTCATACTTAAATAGTAATACATTGGCTTATGCTGGTGCAAACGGTGAATATGTTATTGAAGCCGCTATTAACCTTATGGACTCAACGGGTAATAACTATAATGCCTTCGGTCAAAGCCTGATTGACAGTATAGATAATGGTACTGATATAAATGTCCACTGGAATCCATTATGTAATAATGACTGGATTCAGTTTACCGGTACACTGGCCGGCGGTGGTGGGGGAAGTAATCAAGTGCCAGAGCCAGCCCCTCTTGCTTTATTAGCGATTGGTTTTGTCGGTATGGCAGCCAGAAAAAAATACCAGAAAGTATAAATTTTTAATACCCGGTATTGATTAAACAAAAAAGC
>JALTKC010000078.1 GCA_027076245.1 Gammaproteobacteria bacterium | reverse complement strand
ATTATTAATGAAGTAAAACTGGAATTGATCTGTAAAGATGAATGGCTTGAACGCGGCATAGAAATCATTCATGAAAATGCCCAGACAGGTCAGGATATTGCCGGATATATTTATGTATCTGACATCAGTCTTTCTATACCCATCAAAAAAGACTAAATGACAAAAGAGAGAACGCTATGATGAATAACGGATATTATGATATGAGCTGGGGCTGGGGATTTCCTTTTATGGGGATCATCTTTTTTATACTTTTTGTATTGCTGATTGTTTATCTGATAAGAACGATCAGTTCAGGAGGTGATAATAGCACGTCATCATCCGACTCAGCTATTGAAATACTTAAACAACGCTATGCACGAGGAGAAATAGACGAAAAAACCTATGATGAAATGTTAAAACGGATAAATAACCAGTATTAAATCATTTAAGGACAAAAAGATGAAAAAAAAATTATTAATAAGTTCTGTTGCTGTTTTACTGACCTCAGCAATTTTTCAGGTACAGGCAGAGGAACCTAAGCCTCAAACTGCCAATACAACTAATGCTCCAATGACACCGGGTAACTGTATGGGTATGATGAATGGCCAGAACCGCATGGGCATGATGAATGGTCAGAACCGTATGGGCATGATGAACGGTCAAAACCACATGGGCATGATGAACGGTCAAAACCACATGGGCATGATGAATGGCGGCTGTATGAATATGTCCATGCAGCGTCACCGCTATGTTATGCAGAACGGTATAGACGGTAGTTATCAGAACAAAGTTAATCCTTACCAGTCAAACTCAGTTGACATCCTCCAAAACGGTAAAGCTCTGTATGAAAAAAACTGTGCCTCCTGTCACGGTACAGGCGGTATGGGTGATGGGCCTGCTGGTGTTAATCTTACACCAAAACCGGCCAATATAGCTGCATTCAGCAAAATGCCCATGGCCAGTGATGCTTATTTAAACTGGTCTATTTCAGAAGGTGGTGCCCCCATACAGTCTCCCATGCCGGCCTTTAAGTCCCAGTTAAGTGAAAAACAGATATGGGAGATCATTACCTATCTAAGAAGACTTTAAATATTAAATTAAACCTGTCAGGAGTAATAGTAAATTTCTATTACTCTTCCCTAACAATAGCAAAATTTTGAGGATAATATGTCTGTTGAAAATAAATCATCAATAAACGAATGGTTAAAATATCCTCCATTACGCAATCCAATAATTGATGAGCTTCAGTCACAGGCTAAAACGGTTGTCCTTCTTGGTAACGACAGTCATCTTACCGGAATTATCGCAATGCAGGACAGCATTCGTGACAATGCAAGCAGTCTGATTAAAGAACTGCATAAGTTAGGTATACGGGTTGTTATGTTAACAGGAGATAATCATAAAACAGCTAAACATATAGCAAATGAGTTGGGCATTGATGATGTTCGTGCCGAACTAAAACCTGAAGATAAAGTATCCGCAATTAATGAACTGATGCAACAGGGTGAAACACTGATGGTAGGTGATGGGGTTAATGACGCTCCGGCTCTGGCTACCGCAACCTGTGGTGTGGCAATGGGTGCAGCAGGCAGTGATGCAGCTATAGAGGCTGCGGATATTGCCCTGATGGCAGATGATTTAAACAAGCTTCAGGAAGCCATGCAGTTAGGTCAGCAGGCTCGTAAAGTCAGTAAACAAAATATTATTTTTTCCATTGCTGTCTTGGTTGTTTTAATTCCCGCCGGTGTCGGAGGGTTTATCAG
>JALTKC010000077.1 GCA_027076245.1 Gammaproteobacteria bacterium | reverse complement strand
ATATCACTGGCCAACAGGGTAATTCTTAAACCCGGCAACGGATTCATGGCAAACATTCTTAACAGTCCGACATGACTATGTCCGCCGCCAATAAGCACAAGTTCTTTAACGGCAATATCTGACTGACTGTTCAAACATCTGATCCGGTTTTAAAATATTAAAAAGGAATAATTTTCTGATATAGATTCTGATTTTAACAATAGTAAATATAATTTTCCAGATAAGCATTTCCAGCATCACAGATTTTTAACAGGCATAAAAAAAGCCCATTTAAAAAATGGGCTTTCAGGCTTTAAACCTGTATCGTTAAAATATCAAAAACGAATCATGCAGTGCATTTCTAGTAGCATCCTGCTCAATAGTTGCGCCTTATTTTTATCGCTGAACCGTTTCTTTATAGCATTTTATCAATTCAGGTTTTCGCTCCCCCATTCCCCTTAGTAGGATTATTTTGTAGTTTATATAAAAACACATCCAACCACAGAAAAAAAGAAGGGAAAACCCTAATATTTCATAAAAATATAATTAACTCACTGTATTTTAAAAGATTAATACTTATATAAAAACCATAGATCACCTTAAATACAGGGCCAATATCACCATATAAGATTTAGTTGATATGTTTTTTTAGTTATAAAAACGGTTTTTTTAATAATTCACAGCTTAATTACAACAATGAGTTACAGATATCGAACAATACAATGCACCAGATCCTGTTCTACAAGATTCCAGTCATGATAATCCGGTTCAATCAATTCCACACGGCTATCTGAGGTATAAGTAGATTCTTCCCTGCTCAGTTGATCATCCATGCGGTTAATAACAATCCAGCCCGATTCCGTGCGAAAGATCCCTTTAACACGGGTAAAATCCGGGTTATTGGCCCATTTCATCAGACATTGTTCATCAAACAGGATATTGGCTTTGAATATCCATCCACAACCATAATAATCCTGACCGTTATTTTCAAAGCGGCGCCAGTCACAGGCCATCTCCTCTGTATCATCAGAAATCTCGTATTGTCCGGTATTATCCTGAGGATTCTGTGTATGAGTGTGTTCATCGTCTGGCTCATCGTGTTTATGCCCGGATTTGAGCGGATGAGCATCGGGATAAATCACTTCACGTTGTGGATTACGTGGAATATCCAGCAAATCTAGAGCAAAAATACCCTGCTCTATACATTCAATATGGGCCTTGGGCAGAGTGAATTGCTGAGCAAATTCGAAAAAATAGTTTTTATCTTCTTCTGTGGTTTGATCGCATTTACTGGCCATCAGTACATCAGCAATATTGAGCTGATCCCGAAAGGTTTCATTATCAAGATAACGTATATCCCGCAGTCTTTTTGCTTCAACCAGGCAAATGGTGGCTCGTAATTCCAGAACTTTGGCATAAAACTCACCGGTCAGCGTTTCAATGACTTTCAATGGATGTCCCACCCCGGTCGGTTCTATTAAAATCCGCTGCGGATTGGCCTGTTTAATCAGCAAATTCAGAGCCATCTGTAATGGCAGGCCCGCCGCACAACAGATACAGCCGCCAGGAACTTCTTTAATAAAAGCACCTTCTTCAACCTGGTTCTGCTCCAGTAAAGCACCATCAATCCCCACATCACCAAACTCATTAACCAGTACTGCCCAGTGACTGCCTGCCGGTCTTGATTTAAGTAACTGTAAAATAGCCGTCGTTTTACCACTGCCCAGAAAACCGGTAATTAGATTAGTCGGGATCGCCTTAAAA
>JALTKC010000076.1 GCA_027076245.1 Gammaproteobacteria bacterium | reverse complement strand
ATAAAGACCTTCGGAATAAGCTGACAGGCGGTACAGCAGGGAACGTGAGAGTTCTTTGTCCTGACCGGCCAGCGCCTTTTGCACTTTTTCCATATTTTTCCAGATGTTATTGTCCCATTTTGCGGTAAGATAGCGGGAACCACCGGAACGTTTTTTTAACTCCAGTGCCAGCGCGTCGCGCCCACCCCGATCCTTGGCCCTTGTGTCCAGCAGTTCATGCGCGCGTTGGATCATCTCTTTAAGGTTTTCCTTATGATGAAAGATCAACAAACCGGCGGAAATGGAAATATGCTTTGCCTGGCCCAGCAGTACGGCCATTTTACCCGGTTGAGGCTGCCAACCTCCCCGGATATCTTCCACATTGCCCTCATGTATCCATTTAAAAGCGCTACCGTAAAAATCCCGTATTTCACGCGCGGCCGATATGGCATTTTCCAGAGGTAGGATGGCACACACATCGTCCCCGCCAGCATAGATCAACCGTCCGCCATGTTTTTTAACGATCGGGTGGACGCCATAAATGGAAAAGTCGGCCAGCGCTTCGGAAATGGCCGCGTGTATGGAAGGCGTGATCAGTCGTCCGGGGTATTTTTTAAATATATGTTGCCAGTTTTTACGATATAAGGGGTCAAAATCATCACTTGTCAAACGCCTGTATATTTCCGGATGCATGATCTTTTCCCATGTGGCCCCAATGGTTTCACCGTTGATCAATTTGCCCATTTTATCCCCGTCCATCATTAAAACGGCCAGATATTTATCTTTATCCTCCGGGGTAGAATAGTTCTTATCCAATCTTCCTTCAAAACGGTTACCCTCTTCCCGGTCATGAAGGGTCTGGGCAAGGTCTTTCCTCAACTTTTGGTCAACTACCTTGTTACGCTTAAACCAGGCATGCAGGGCCATCTCAGTTGTGGAGGGAAAACCTTCCGCCTCCTTAAAGGTTGCATGTAGTATATGTGCAGGATTATCTTTTATTATTCGGTATCCCATGCGTTTAGTATAGCACAGGGCACACAGACGTTCGTTTTCTCTTAATTCCCTGCCTTTTGGGTCCTTTTCCTTCAACATCCTCCAGAATTCGCTTACATTTTTTTTGTAAACGGCGGCACTTTCCTTTTCCGTGTGTTTTACGCCATGAAGGGCTTCAAATTCGCCGCACATGACGCATTTTTCCCCGGTTTGTGGAATACGTTTATTATAGCGCTGCATTTTTTTACTCGCCAAAACGCCTTGCGCCAAATGGTGGCTTACCGAATAAAGCGTTCCCTTACCGCTTTTTTGCAGGTGGTATTTTTGTGCCACAATTTCGTGCAGAATATTGAGCAGCCCCATCTGTTTTTCATATGCGGCCGCGGGCAGAAGTTGGGCGAATCTGTTCAGGTCTGCCGCGCTCAACAGACTTACGGCGCTCCATTCGATATCCCAATAATTTTCGGATTGTTCCATAAACATTTTTTGAAGATGCCCAATTTCCGGGGGATGGCTTAAGCCGGCTTGTACAATCAGAAATTTTTCGGAGTGTTTCATAAGATCCCGCCAGGCACTGTTAATTGCTTTTTGCACTTCGGTTCCAATATCCTTTGCTTTGCTAAAGGGCACCAACACAACAAACTTATTAGGCAAGCTGGCAATATCACGGTTTTTTGAAAAGGTATCGATATCCCCTATATGCCAATTTTTTTTCAGATATTCATTAACCAACGGTTGGTCCACTAACGATGGATACAACACATGGTCCGGCCC
>JALTKC010000075.1 GCA_027076245.1 Gammaproteobacteria bacterium | reverse complement strand
TAGATAAACTGTATCAGCAGGTGATAACGGCAGGCACCCATAAAGCCAGCAGTATTCGTGTGGCAGAAGCGGCCAAGGTCATTGAGAATACACAGCGTGACGTTAATATTGCGCTTATTAACGAGCTGGCATTAATCTTTAATCGACTGGATATAAATACAGAAGAAGTATTGATCGCTGCTGGAACCAAGTGGAACTTTTTACCTTTCCGTCCGGGGCTGGTTGGTGGTCACTGTATTGGTGTTGATCCTTACTATCTGACACATAAGGCACAGGAAATTGGTTATAACCCGGAAATGATTCTGGCAGGACGCCGCCTTAACGATAATATGGGGGAATATGTTGTATCCCAGGTGGTTAAGTTAATGCTGAAAAAACGCATCCACGTCAGAGATGCCAGAATATTAATGATGGGGTTAACCTTTAAGGAAAACTGCCCGGACTTACGTAACACCCGGGTAACCGATATGCTTGAAGAGCTGGATACCTATGGTGCTAATGTTGATGTTTACGATCCATGGGTTGATCCAGAAGAAGCCCGGCATGAATATGGTATTACACCTATCAAGGAGCCTGAGCCGGGTTGCTATGATGCGATTATTTTAGCCGTAGGGCATGATCAGTTTAAGAAAATGAGTGCAGCAAGCATTCATGCTTTAGGCAAGCCGGATCATGTTTTATATGACATTAAATATATTCTTTCTGCAGATGAAGTTGATGGCAGGTTATAGACAATAAGAGCTTAACGCTCTGTGAGTAGAAAGGTATACAGTTGAGTTATGGATGAGGTTTCAAATATTGTGAAAGATAAAAAAATATGCGTGATTGGCCTGGGTTATATCGGCCTGCCAACAGCATCATTATTAGGGACAAAAGGCTTCTTTGTACATGGTGTGGATGTTTCTCAGCATGTTGTTGATACCATCAATGAAGGAAAGATTCACATAGTTGAGCCGGATTTGGATATCATGGTGAAATCGGCTGTCAATGCCGGAAACCTGGAAGCGGGTATTGAACCTGTTGAGTCTGATGTTTTTATTATTGCAGTGCCGACTCCGTTCAAAGGAGATCACGAACCGGATTTGTCATATGTTGAATCGGCAACAGAAATGATATCGCCCTATATCAAGCCCGGCAATCTGGTTATTCTGGAATCAACCAGCCCTGTAGGCACTACGGATGAAGTCGTTGCAAAAATCCTGAAAGAAAATGGACATGATACAGAAAAGGAAGTCTATGTTGCCCATTGTCCTGAGAGAGTATTGCCGGGCAGAATACTTGTGGAGCTGGTTGAAAATGACCGGATTGTTGGTGGCATCAACCCTTTATCAACAGAAAAAGCGGTAGCGTTTTATAAGACATTTGTTCGCGGAGAGGTTTTATCAACAGATTCAAGAACAGCAGAAATGGCGAAACTCACCGAAAACTCCTCAAGAGACGTGGGTATTGCCTTTGCCAATGAATTGTCATTGATCTGTGATGAAGAAGGAATCAATGTATGGGAGTTGATTTCTCTGGCCAATCGACATCCACGTGTCAATATTCTGAATCCAGGTCCAGGAGTCGGTGGTCACTGTATAGCGGTAGATCCCTGGTTTATTGTGGCGCGATCTCCTCAGCACGCCAGGTTGATTAAAACAGCACGATTGGTTAATGACTCAAAACCTGACTGGGTTATTAAAAAAGTAAAGGCTAAGGCTGAACGATTTAAAAAACCGGTTATTGGTTGTCTGGGGCTGGCATTCAAA
>JALTKC010000074.1 GCA_027076245.1 Gammaproteobacteria bacterium | reverse complement strand
CCCATGCTCTGAATAATCAGTGTATAAAAATTGCCTACGACTTAAACCGGATTACTCTGGCTGAAATTGAACACATTCTGCAAAATGAGGGCTTTCACCTGGACAACTCGGTTCTGGCCAAAATAAGACGCAGTATTGTTTTTTATTGTGAGGAAGCTTCCCGCGAAAATAGCAAGCAGGAACGCCAGATTGAGGAAGTACATAATAAACATAAAAGTGATGTGGTTTATTTGCCTACTCGGAAGAAAAAACTTTGTGACTGTCGGGATCAGCGGCCGGAGTCGTGGAGGCAGTATCTTTAGCGTTGAGCGTTGAGCGTTGAGCGTTGAGAAAGAGCTTAGTAGCCTTTGGTGTTTTTTTCTACCCAGCGGTTTTTTCCGGTGTTTAGGTGTTCTTTTTTCCAGAAGGGGGCTTTGGATTTGAGGTCTTCCATGATTTCACGGCATGCTTCAAAGGCCTGTTTGCGGTGGGCGGTCCAGACGGCGACCAGTACGATGGGGTCGTTGGGGTTTATTTCGCCTACTCGGTGTACGACCAGGGATTTCAGTAAGCCGTAGTCAGTGGTGGCCTGGGTGCAGATTTTTTCCAGGTGTTTTTCGGTCATGCCGGGGTAGTGTTCCAGAAACATCTGTGAAACATTGTCCCCTTCATTAAAATCACGCATAGTGCCCACAAAAACAGCCGTTGCACCGTACTTGCCGTCCAGTTCAGGCATTTTCTGCTGATAATCTTCAACTAACTGCCAGGGATTAAAGGCTTCAGGGAGAATAAGTACACTCATTTTTAACCTCCGGTAACCGGTGGAAAAAAGGCCACTTCATCACCGTCTTTTACTGTGGTTGCACCGTCAACATAGTCCATATTAACGGCCACCAGAACATTGGCCGGACGTGCTTTGCCTTCCGCGCAAAAGACCCAGATATCATCAACAGTTTTAATATTATGCTGCTGGAGTGTATGAACATCCAGTTCCCTGTCATCACCCATCAGATCCCGCATACTGGCAAAAAATTTAACGGTTATACCCACAATACTTACAATGACCTCATCTAAATGTAACTAACCTGGTAACGACGGTAACTACTCAGCGTGTTTAGATTTTGTGCCAGTTCAAGGCATTTTCGCACGGAAAATGTGAGCGTATATTAATACGTGACCATTTGAGTACGAAAATAACGCATCTCTTACCTACAAGAGTGGTGCAAAAGATGAGTACGCTGTGTAGTTACCCAAAAAGTTAAGTAAAAAAGGGATAATCCTTAGTCACTTTTGTATAATCTTATAGTAATATACCGAAATAAGTATACCCTATAAAGCAAAATGATAACTAAAATATGACGAATATTTTGCTAACTTTCAGGGTATATAAATTATAACAAATAATAAAACAACACATTAAAACATGAGCCAACTAACACATTTTAATAATAAGGGCGAAGCCCATATGGTGGATGTCGGAGCTAAGGACATTACCCATCGCCGAGCGGTTACAACCGGTGATATCACCATGAAACCGGAAACACTGGCCTTAATTGTGCAGGGTAACCATAAAAAAGGGGATGTACTGGGCATTGCCCGTATTGCCGGCATTATGGCGGCTAAACAAACGGCCAGTTTAATTCCTTTATGCCATCCGCTGGCTTTAACCCATGTGGATCTGGAACTGGACGTTATAGAAGACGAGCATAAGGTCGTTTGTACCTGTACTGTGGAAACCGACGGTAAAACCGGAGTTGAAATGGAGGCTCTTACCGCTACTCAGATTGCCCTGTTAACCATTTATGATATGTGCAAGGCCGTGGATCGGGGCATGGTTATGGGCAATGTCCGTCTGCTGGAAAAAGCAGGTGGAAAATCTGGCCATTGGGTCAGTGAAGAATGAATGCGCAGGTAAAGCCAATGTCCACTATGGAAAAAACCACTTTACTGTTTGAGACACATCCTGTATCAAACAAACAGGCGCGTTTTGATGACAATGGTCATTCTGCCTGGCTATATGTCACGAATCCTGACAGCCCAGTTGTTACAGCTGACTGCTGGATTTACAACCGGATTGCCGCACCACAGGAATCTGAAATTCGTAAGTACCGAACCTCTTCACCTCCTGCTGTGGCCAGTTATGCCCATCCACATGCTGAATTCACGCCGTTGCAGTCGGATATTTTTGAATTTAAATGGAGTTATGATGGCCGCTCGGTTGCGGTCTTAATTAATGGTATTCCCTTTGGTTTTATTCCTCCCGGCGTACAGCGGGGCTATAGCAAGCATTTAATGAAAACCGGGCCGTGGGGACATAAGTGGGATGAAAAACTGTATCAGGTATTGTTTGATGAGTCTGGGTGGAGTGAGAGTATTTCTACGTTTTATTAGCGTTCAGCGTTCAGCGTTCAGCGTTCAGCGTTCAGCGTTCAGCGTTCAGCGTTCAGCGTTCAGCGTTCAGCAAATAGTATAGTTTTGCTTTTCTTTTTGGGTAATATTTTTTTAGCCGTCCTGCAGCAGGCGTTTCAGATCTATAATGGCGGCGTTGGCGCGGGAGATATAGGATGCCATAACCAGGGAGTGGTTGGCGGTCATGCCGAAGCCGCTACCGTTAAGAATTATAGGGCTGAATATCGGCTCCTGGGTGGATTCCAGTTCACGAATGATCTGGCGCAGGCTGACCAGAGCGTTTTTCTTTTTCAGTACTCCCTGAAAGTCATATTCTATGGCATGCAGTAGATTGACCAGGGCCCAGCTAGTACCGCGGGCTTCATAAAAGACATCATCAATTTTAGTCCACGGGGTTTTAACCATCAGTTTTTCAGGCTCATAAGTCGCCTGCTGGGCCTGAGTCTCACCGGCCAGATTGGTATTAATACGTTCCTGACCAACACTGGCACTTAAGCGCTGGGACAAACTGCCCAGACGCTTTTCCACCACCTGCAGCCAGTCCACCAGGTTATCCGCCCGGGCAAAAAACTGAGCCTGCTGCTGTTTTCTGTCCAGCAGGCGGGCCAGATAATCCATTAAATAATTGATCCCTTCCCGGTATTTACTTTCTGCGGCCGGCCAGAGCCATTTGGTTGAATCATTATTAAAGGCCGGTTCAGCCATGGACAGGGCTTTATCTTCTCTGGAGGTGGACTGAGCCATACCGAAATCATTACGCAATACCCTAGTTACATCGCGGACCTGCACCAGTACACCATATTCCCAGTTGGGCATATTATCCAGAAAGATCCCCGGCGGGGTAATATCGTTACTCAGGTAGCCGCCGGGTTTATCCAGAAGTGTTCGAGTAATATTAATTATCGTTGCAGTGGTGGTTGCCCCGACAACTTTTTTAAAATCGGTGCCCTGTTCAGCATTAATCTGTTCAATCAGTTGATCGGTTGCGGCATTGACATCAAGTAAATCCGGCTCCCGGCTCCATAAAAAGGCCAGCACCAGCCAGACCACTAATGCGGTACTGATCAGCAGACCAATGGACCAGATAATGCCTTTTTCCTTTAGAGTTTGAATATGGTAGAGCTTAATCAGACGGAGAAAAAATTGCTGGATGGAGTCGTAGATGTCGAAAAACAGATTAAGCATAGGGATATCCTGTTCAGCGTTCAGCGTTCAGCGTTCAGCGTTCAGCGTTCAGCATTCAGCATTCAGCATTCAGCATTCAGCATTCAGCATTCAGCATTCAGCATTCAGCATTCAGCATTCAGCATTCAGCAAAAATTGTAAAATCGCTTTTTCTTCAGTCAAGTAAAATTTTTAAATATTTTGTATAAACCTGGAGGCAAACTCTTTTGCTCTGGCTCTTTCTGAACGCTGAACGCTCAGCGCTGAACGCTATCTTTAAGTCATGATTTAGTATAGATTTCGCTGCCGATTTCCTTAAACTGGGCGGATTTTTCGGCCATACCTTCTTCTATGGCTACCTTAATATCAGCAATCCCCTGTTTGACGGCGTAATCCCGTACGTCCTGGGTGATTTTCATGGAACAGAAGTTAGGGCCGCACATGGAGCAGAAGTGGGCGACTTTATGGGCCTGTTTGGGCATGGTTTCATCGTGGTACTCGCGAGCCCGTTCAGGATCCAGTCCCAGGTTAAACTGATCTTCCCAGCGGAATTCAAAGCGGGCCTTGGACATGGCATTGTCACGCACCTGGGCACCGGGGATGCCTTTGGCCAGATCAGCTGCATGGGCAGCCAGTTTATAGGTGATAATACCGTCGCGGACATCTTCCTTATTTGGCAGTCCCAGATGTTCTTTTGGGGTGACGTAGCAGAGCATGGCGGTACCATACCAGCCTATCTGAGCCGCACCAATGGCTGAGGTTATATGATCATAGCCCGGAGCAATATCCGTCGTCAGTGGCCCAAGGGTATAGAACGGGGCTTCATGACAGGCTTCGAGCTGAATGTCCATATTTTCCTTAATCATGTGCATGGGCACATGGCCGGGACCTTCTATCATGGTTTGTATATCATGTTTCCAGGCTATTTTGGTCAGTTCACCCAGAGTTCTTAATTCACCCAGCTGTGCTTCATCATTGGCATCGGCTATAGAGCCGGGACGCAGCCCATCGCCCAGTGAGAAGGACACATCATAGGCTTTCATGATTTCACAGATGTCTTCAAAATGGGTGTACAGGAAACTTTCGGTATGGTGCGCCAGACACCATTTGGCCATAATGGAACCACCCCGGGAGACAATACCCGTCAGGCGTTTAGCCGTCAAAGGCACATGCTGCAGGCGAATACCGGCATGGATGGTAAAATAATCCACACCCTGTTCCGCCTGTTCAATGAGCGTATCGCGGAAAATTTCCCAGGTCAGTTCTTCGGCTTTGCCGTTTACCTTCTCCAGCGCCTGATAAATCGGCACCGTGCCAATGGGTACGGGTGAATTACGGATAATCCATTCACGGGTTTCATGAATATTTTTACCTGTGGACAGATCCATCAGAGTATCGCCGCCCCAACGGGTGGACCAGACCATTTTTTCGACTTCTTCAGTTATGGATGAGGTCACTGCCGAGTTACCGATATTGGTATTGACCTTAACCAGAAAGTTGCGCCCGATAATCATGGGTTCCAGTTCAGGATGGTTAATATTGGCCGGAATAATGGCACGGCCCATGGCGACTTCCTGACGGACAAATTCCGGCGTCACTTCCTCAGGAATACTGGCTCCGAAGTTTTCACCGGGGTGCTGAGGATGCTGGCGCATCAGCCCGGCTGCACGCATTTCCTGTAATTTGCAGTTTTCACGAATGGCAATATATTCCATTTCCGGGGTAATAATACCCTGACGGGCATAGTGCATCTGGGAAACATTTTTACCGCTTTTTGCCCTGCGCGGTGCCCGGATATGTTCAAATCGAAGATTAGCCAGATCGGGATCGTTCTGCCGCTGCTGACCATATTCTGAACTGGGACCGGATAGCTGTTCTGTATCGTTCCGCTCCAGTATCCAGTTATCCCGCAGGGGCGGCAGGCCCTTGAGCAGGTCAATTTCGGCATTGGGATCGGTATAAATACCGGAGGTATCATACACAGGAATGGGAGGATTTTTCTCCACACCTTCACTGGTCTGGGTATCGGCCTGCATAATTTCGCGCATGGGCACCCGGATATCCGGACGGCTGCCCTGAACATAGATTTTTCTTGAACCTGAAAACGGCTGGGTAACTTCTTCAGATAACTGGGTGGTCTGGCGGATAAAATCTTCTGGAATGGCGCTCATGCTGGTCCTTACTCAAATATATAAAAAAACAGAACGGGCGCAGGGGGATACAAACAGAAGCAAAAGATGCGGAACACTCTGGCAATACGCTTGCCGAGTTATGCAGCCAATGCCTTCCTACGCCGGTACAAACCGGATCAGGTTCAAAGGGTATCTCTCACCCCGCTACTTAAAGTAGCGGGGACCCCTGGCGGAAAAACCTAAAACAGGATTTGAAAGTAACGGATTTTGATTAAAATTTCAAGCAAAACCATCGAGGTGTCTGCAAATGATTTTGAACTCTGTTTTTTAATTCATGTGGTAATTCCCTATGGCACTTTGGTTTTATCCGTCTATAGTTATTAAGTGTTGTAACAGCACTTCCCAATGGGTTTTATACGGGTAGTTTTTTAAACAAAATGTTATTTAAAAAGAATATCTGGACGATTTTTTATCTGATCACCGTATGCGGCTTTGTCCTGCTGTTCAGTATGTCCTGGTTAAAATGGTCTGATCTGAAAATGTCTTTTCAGACAGAACAGATATACTATACCGATATAATTTCAAGAGCATTCCACTCTCAGTTATTACAGTATGATTTATTACTGGATATTCTCGGCAGCCGCCTTATTGAAAATGACAATTATAAAAACCCTCAAAACAGTACGCTTTTATTTGACCGCTTATTAAATAAAAATCACGCCCTGGCAGGTTTTGGGCTGGCAGATATAAACGGTAAACTGGTTGCGGTCAGCTCTAATCTGAAACATGTTGATCTGTCTCTGGTGCCCAATTTAAAACAATATGCGAGTACCCGTGTTTCATTTAATCAGGCATTAAACAGCAACAACCTGGTGCTTGGCAGGAGCTATTATATGCCTGCACTTAAGCAATGGTTAATACCCATGCGTCATGCCATTCGAGACAATAAAGGTAAGGTACTGGCTGTGATGACAACCGGGATAAAGATAGAAGATAACCGGTTTTTTAATAATTTAAACCTGCCCGCCAATATGAACTATGTGCTGATTAAGGAGGAAACCCCGGGGGTATTTTATCGGCTATATCAGAGCGGACTGCAAAAAAGTGAACTGGAAAAAGTACTTAGTCAGCCGATAAAATCCGAGCTGTATAATAGCGCCATAGATTATATTTTAGAGCATTATCATCTTACCCGGGATGAGTTGCGTACTGGAAATATTACCTACAATCTTGAAGGTATCGATTATCAGGGTACAGAAATTATCGCCGGGCTGCGTTATGATAATAGATATCAGGTCTGGACACTGGTTAAAACCGATATCAGCCAGATGTATAATACTTTTATTAATGTCTTTTTTATTTATATCGGTATTTATTTACTGTTCCTGGGGGTTTTATATTACTTATGTCGCCATATAGACCTATCAGAACAAAAAAACCGGGATATTCTGAAATTTAATGCCCATCATGACAGCCTGACCCGACTGCCTAATAGAAACTACCTCTATAATCATATCAATGAATGGATTAATTCCTCCGAACAGCCTTTTTATCTGCTGTATCTGGATCTCGATAATTTTAAAAACATCAATGATCACTATGGTCATCAGATTGGTGACAAGGTTCTGACTGAGACGGCAAGGCGTTTCCAGTCTTTTTTTAATAAAAATTTTAACAGCAACAGTCTGGTC
>JALTKC010000073.1:578-1761 GCA_027076245.1 Gammaproteobacteria bacterium | reverse complement strand
TTGTCATGAAATTCCAGTTCATGATGGTTCCACAGGGAAGCCGGCAGTTGCAGTGCATCAAATTGCTCACGGGAGAAGACCCCCATATGTGCCATATTATGAATGGTGAAAACCGTAGCAGGGCGCTGCCGATGGTGGTGAATAAACTCCTGTTCCAGTAGCGCGCTGGTCAGGCCGGTCTGCCAGTCATTACCGTGTACAATATCCGGCTGCCATTTCAGGCCGCTGCGGCCCATGGCAATTTCAGTGGCAACATAATTTAGTAATGCAAAGCGTCTGTCATTGTCCGGCCATTCCTGGGCATTTTCATCCTGATAGGGACCGCCGGAACGGTTATACAGTTCGCTTTCAATCATCCATACCTTAACATGGCTGGAAGGCAGACGGGTTTCAATAATGGCTACGCTGCGGGTGCCTTCAGGCAGGCCGAGGTCACCGGGAAAACCACTTTCAGGTAATGCTATGCGATCCACGTATTTAAGGGTTTCGGCTTTCTGGATAGCGGCAGGATAAGCCGGTATTAAAATCCGGATATCCTGGTACATGGCCTTGAGTGCTTTGGGCAGGCTGGCGGATACATCACCCAGTCCGCCGGTTTTAGCAAAAGGATGCAGTTCACTGCTGATAAATAAAATTTTATAGCGCGGTGCCAGGGCTGCGGCCGCTTTTTTAGTATGAACCGCTTTTTTCTTGCTAATGGCTTTTTTTCCGCTAAAGGCATTTTTCCCGCTAATGGCTTTTTTCTTACCGGCGCTGTTTTTAGACGCTGTTTTTTTCGCTTTAGTGCCGGTTTTTTTCACCGGTTTAGATACGCTTTCCGCTTTCTTTTTTGTTTTGCTTGCCAAAATACTCTCCTTAACAGGCGCTTATTTTAATTTGATGATCAGTCCAGCTAAAGGTGGCAGAGTAATACTGATGGAATGATCTCTGTTCATCCAGGGAACGGGTTCGCTGACAATGGGGTTATCATTGCCGGTGTTGGAACCGTTATAATAGCTGGAATCAGAGTTTAATATTTCTTCATAATGACCGCCATAGGGCACCCCGATACGATAATTTTCTCTGACAATGGGGGTGAAATTCAGAACAATAATAACCGAGTCATCCGGACCGTTGCGTTGAAATATCAGGACTGACTGGGCTGAATCATGGCAGTCCACCCAGTCAAAGCCTCTGGCATCAA
>JALTKC010000073.1:0-568 GCA_027076245.1 Gammaproteobacteria bacterium | reverse complement strand
TCATAATAATGCAGTGCCGGCACCTCGGTATATAATTTGTTCAGCTGAGCCACCAGATCTTTAATGCCGCGGTGATAAGGGGAGTCCAGTTCATTCCAGCTAAGCTGGCTGTTAAAATCCCATTCCCGCCGCTGGCCAAATTCACAGCCCATAAAGAGCAGTTTTTTGCCGGGATAAGTAAACATAAAGGTATATAACAGGCGCAGGTTAGCAAATTTCTGCCAGTCATCACCGGGCATTTTTTCCAGCATGGACTTTTTGCCGTGCACCACTTCATCATGAGAGAAGGGCAGTAAAAAGTTTTCCGTAAAACTGTACAGCAGGCCGAAGGTCAGCTGATCATGATGATAGTGACGATAGACCGGATCCTTCTGCATATAATTTAAAATATCATGCATCCAGCCCATATTCCATTTCATGGTAAAGCCCAGTCCGCCCAGCCAGCCGGGACGGGTCACCTGAGGCCAGGAGGTGGACTCCTCTGCAATAACGACTGTGCCGGGATGTTCAACATGAGTCAGATGATTCAGTTCTTTTAGAAAATCAATGGCTTCGAGGTTTTCATTGC
>JALTKC010000072.1 GCA_027076245.1 Gammaproteobacteria bacterium | reverse complement strand
ACATTCCATAAATTCGGTCCTTTGCCATGAGTATCACTATAGTATTCATCATGGCATGAAGAACACTTGCGCATAAAGTATTCTTTACCCACCTCCAGATCCGCAGATTTAAGCAGTTGCCTGAACTCAGGTGTTAATTCCGGTGTATAAGTGCTTAACGGTCCAGTAGTGACCTTATCAGTTGCACCTGCAAGTGCGGAATAACATAATATAGCAACGGATAACGACCTGACCAGTATTCTGCACATAACTTTCTCCTGCAGGATGGATAATAAGTTAGGAATCATTATTATCCTTAAAAGCTTATCCGGACTCAAGCCAAAGTGATAACCCCGTGCAACGGTTAAAGCTGAAAATTATCAACATCATCCTGGAGACTTTTTGCCATAACAGAGAGTTTGTCTGCCGCACTGGCCAGTTTCTGGGCTTCACTGGAGCTTCTTTCAGATATTTCAGTCAGCTCATTAACATTATTGGTTATTTCACCAGAAACCTGAGTCTGCTCTTCTGTTGCCGTCACAATATTAAGGTTCATCTGCTTAATACCGGAAATAGACTCATTAATAGCACCTAGTGAAGTTTTGGCCTGCTGTGCCTGCTCAACACTTTCATCAGCACGTTCACCGCCGGTTTTCATTACCGATACTGCTTCCTTGGTCCCCGACTGAAGATTCTGAATCATGTGTTGAATTTCTTCCGTTGATTCCTGGGTTCTGCTGGCCAGGGTTCTGACCTCATCTGCAACGACCGCAAAGCCTCTGCCCTGTTCCCCGGCCCGTGCGGCCTCAATAGCCGCATTAAGTGCCAGTAAATTGGTTTGTTCAGCAATACCCCTGATCACATCAAGAATACCGCCAATATTCTGTCCCTCAGTTTCAAGCTGCTGGATAACCCCGGAAGCTGTCTGAATTTCTGCTGCCAGACTATTAATGGTTGATACGGTCTGCTCCACAACCTTAACCGCGTCATCAGAGTATTTCACCGCAGTATTAGTGTTTTCAGCCGCTTTACGGGCATTATCTGAAACATCTTCTGCAGTATTATTCATCTGCTTAATAGATGATGCAATATGATTAGTGGTTTCCTGCTGAGATACCACTATTTTAGTTGACTCTCTAGTACTTTCAGCCATTTCATTTGCTGCAGCACCGACAGAACTGCTGGTTTCACGTATTCTTGCAACCAGAGAACGCAGGTTTTCTGACATTAGGTTGATTCCAGCAGCCAGGTGGTCAATTTCATCACCGCCCTCATAAGGTAATTTCTCAACTCGCAGATTGCCATTAGCAACCGACTGGGCAACCTGATTAACCCGGTCTAAACGATGCATCATCCGGGTAAAGACCATAAATGCAATACCAATTAATAGCGCAATCACTACAAATGCACCCAGCAGCATCTGGTTTCTGACCGAAAAGAAAGGATCAAGAATTTCTGATGCTTCCTGTTCAACCACAATAGTCCAGTTAGAATCATAAAACGGCATGGAAACACCCAGTATCATAGTACCGTCATCTCTTTCATAAAAGCCCATTGCTTCACGGCAACCGGTTTTCATAGCGATATTGGTTTCATACAGACCATCTTTACAGGCAGGATCCGAAACACCATTAAGCGTTTTTTGCCATGGTAAAGCTGAACCTTTATGGTTAAGAATAGCATTTGGATAAACCCTGGATTCAGTGATCATAAGGTTATTTTCATCAGTAATATAATAGTCAAAAGTTTTACCCACACCGGCCAGGTAAAATGCCCCCATATCACCTTCCAGATTGCCGATTTCACCATTAACAATATTCGTCAACATTCTGGCATCAGCATGAACAATGACTTTGCCCTTATTATTGCTTCCTGCAAAAGCAATTTCAGGCACACTGTTATGCATATGCACTTTTGAATAACCGTGCTGAAAATCCAGATTTTCCGTAAATGAGGTACCAATTCGGCCAGAGTCAGATGAGGCTTTAATTACGCCGTTTTCTATATAATCAATGGTGCGATAAACTTCGGTGGTGGGTATCTTGCGTTTTCCGGAACGGATTTCGTCCTTAAATGGATGTTCTTCAATATCAAATACATCTGTTTTTACAATGGATGTAAAATAATGGTTCAGGGTATTTTCATCAGCATTACCAGCCAGTTCCGCCAGGCTTTTAGCAAATTTTTCATTTTGCCCCAGAAAACGAATAACACCCTGCTGCTTGGCATCCACAAAATTCATCAGGCCGCCGGCATTAGCCTTAACATTAAGCCAGTACATCTGGTTTAATACCAGCCAGGAACCACCCCCGATAGCCGGTAGTAATAAAACACTCAGTAAAATTAATGCCTTCCAGCGTAATTGAATTTTGTTCCACCAGCTCATAATAATTTCCCGTTCTTAAAAAAACACATAAGTAAGCAATAGGTTATAAAACATATTCTGACAAGTAAAAAAGCTTTTAAATTTCAAATTAAAGTTAAACACATACAGCTCAGGCCAGTTTAAATAAAGAGATCTGTTCATCCAGTGATTGCGCACTGCCCTCCAGTTCATCTGCCACTTTAGCCGCCTGTTCTATAGCATTCATGGATTGAGTGGCCAGTTCATCAATAACCTGAATATTGTTACTGATTTTACCGATCTCAGTCACCTGGCCGCCCGATGCCTGAGCAATGGAGTCAATTCTTTCTGCCACACTTTTAGACTGATTGACGATATCTTGCAGGGCATTACTGGCCTGCCCGGCCAGTTCCACACTATGGGCGGCGCGTTCCGTCCCGGTCTGCATCTGCCGGGATACCTGCTGAGTATTTTCCTGAATGGATTTGATGGATTCTACTACCTCATGAGTGGCTTCAGCCGTACGCTGCGCCAGTTGCCGGACTTCATCCGCTACCACAGCAAAGCCACGCCCCTGCTCTCCTGCCCGGGCTGCTTCAATGGCGGCATTAAGAGCCAGCAGATTGGTCTGTTCAGCAATACCTTCAATCACACTGATAATACCGTTGATATTTTCACCTAAAGTATTTAATTCACTTACGGACTCAGCGGACTGGTTAACAGTATCGGCAATTTCACGAATACTGGTAATAGCTTTTGTGACTACTTCACCACCTTCAGAGGCCGTTTGACCGGCCTGGGCAGCACTTTGTGCCGCATCAGTACTCATATCAGCAACCCGTTCAGCATCACTGACAACGCCCTGGGCAACCTGTAATGTCTCATTGGTTTTATGAGACTGCTTTTCCATACTCTGCGATACGGCATCTGAGCTATGCTTCATCTGACGGGAGTAATTATTTAAAGTAGAGGAATTATCTGCCAGTTGTGAAACCATCTGCACCAGATTATCGGACATATTATTCAGCGCCTGCGCCAACACGCCTACTTCATCCTTCTGATTAATTTCCAGTTTCTGGCTCAGGTCATTACGAGCGATAGCCTGAGCAAAATCAATGGCTTTACCCAGTGGAGAAGCAATACCATTAACCACATAGAAAATACCAGCCAGAACCACAACAACAACCAGGAAAGTAATAACTAACAGGGTATAAAAGTGTGTTTGAACCTGTTCAGATAATTGCTGTCCGGTTTTTTCCATATCATTCAATATAAAATCTTCAACAGCCTTCAGAGTATTAATTTTTTTGTATAAACCTGAAAGCTATAAGCTGCAGTTACACCAAAATTACCCAAGCTTGAACCTTTAACCAGCTCTTTTAAACCCGCAACTGCTGGACTGTCATTAATACTGACCATAGTATCAATTTCAGCAATCCCTTCACCTTCATGGTGCAGGTGTTTTGCATGGTTAATTACCGTATGATATTGCTCAAAGACAGACATAACACCGGCTAAAGCCTGTTTATCTGCAGGTGTTAAATTTTTTAATTTTTTCAATTCCTGTATCGTACGTCTGATTACTTCATAATTAGCAAGAAATTCTTCAAAGTATTTTTCTTTACCCCTCAGCACAAAATTCTTGAAATTATGGATTGCTCCACCAAATCCAACCGCCTGGGACAACTGAAAAACCAGTACATTTCTGTCCAGATTATCAATTTTGGACATCAGCTTATCACGCAGTTTCTGAACATCCTCAGTGACAGAACCGGATAGTTTCTGCTGATAAAACTGCAATTGCTCAGGAGAGGCCAGAGCTTTAAAAAAGTTAAAATAGGTATGTTCTTCGGCGATTAAATGAGTCACTTTTTTTAATGCTTCAGAGGACAGTACATCTTTACCAAAAACACTGGATATAATCGCTCTTTCTATACCGGTACTTTCTTTGCCTTTAGCAAAACTGGCATAGCCTAAACGCATCTGAGAGATTTCAACATTATCTGTCAGCTCTGCTGTTTTTTGGGTGAGTTCCAGCCACTTTTTATTATGATTTGTGTATTGACCCAGGGCATCTTTAATAGCAACGGATAATGAATCAACCTTTGCCGTAGTGCAGGGATCTCTCTGGCCAGAGCAATGGCCTGCTCCGTTTGCTGATTAAATACATTATTTTCAGTAATATCATGGTCTGATATAAACTGTTCAAGTTCCTGCCAGGTTTTATCCGTCAGATGACGCTGCTGATTTAACTCTGACTGAAACTTTTTACCCTCCGATGATAGAAAAACGCCGGTAGCTCCCCGTTCTTTCTGGACTTCATGAATGTAGGAGGCAATATAGGTATTAAGCCGGGTCGCAGGTTCCATCTGTTTTAAGCTACGCATCAACTGAAAATCATCAACAATCACCAGTCCCATAAACCACAAGGCAATTATAAGCGGCAGCGTCCCTAATAACAGGATCCTGCTTTTAACACTTAAATTCATCACCACTTCCTACTCATAATCCACAGCCCATAACAAATTCCAATATACATTTTATGTTACGGCAAATACTGAAATAACTTTAGATGAAATAAACAAAAAAACCATATCAAATACCAAAACAACCGATGGTGATTTGGTTTTAGAATGTTTATTGCTGGAAATTTTAATGAAGAAAAGATAATTGGTAGGCGCGAGTGGATTCGAACCACCGACCCCCACCATGTCAAGGTGATGCTCTAACCAACTGAGCTACGCGCCTGTTGCGTGTCCATAAGGGCCACATTTATTGATGCAGGTGCACCAGAAATGAGTGCGTATAATACAAATACTGGAGCTTGCTGGCAAGTGTTTTTTTGATTTTATTCGGGTTTATATTACAGAGCGATAAACTTCTCCTGCAGGACTTTGATTTCATCCCTTAGACGGGCGGCTTCTTCAAACTCCATATTCTGGGCATGGCTGTACATCTGCTCTTCCAGAGTTTTTATTTTCTGTTCCAGTTCCTTGCGGGTCATAACCTCATAGCGGCCGGCTTCTTCAGCCACCTTACGGTTTTTGGCCACCGCCAGGCCGGCGCCGGGAATGGTGGCTTCCAGGATATCTTTAACGGATTTTTTAATACCTATGGGGGTAATATTATGGGCCTTATTATAAGCGATCTGTTTTTCCCGCCGGCGCTGGGTTTCGTCCATGGCACGCTGCATGGAGCCGGTGATCCGATCCGCATAAAGAATTACTTTACCATTAACATTACGCGCTGCCCGTCCCATGGTCTGTATTAATGAACGTTCAGAACGTAAAAAACCCTCTTTATCCGCATCCAGAATAGCCACCAGAGACACTTCCGGAATATCCAGTCCTTCCCGAAGCAGATTAATACCCACCAGAACATCAAACTCACCCAGACGCAGATCGCGGATAATTTCTACCCGTTCCACGGTATCAATATCCGAGTGCAGATAACGTACCTGAACGCCGTGCTCAAGGTAATAGTCAGTTAAATCCTCGGCCATTCGTTTGGTCAGCGTGGTCACCAGCACCCGTTCCTTGTGCTCTACCCGTTTGCGGATTTCAGACAGTAAATCATCAACCTGAGTGGTGGCTGTGCGTATTTCAACCTCCGGATCGAGCAGACCGGTGGGTCTGACCACCTGTTCAGCGATAACCGAGGATTTTTCCTCTTCGTATCTGGCCGGTGTAGCGGAGATAAAAATGCTTTGCGGAGCCAGACGTTCATATTCTTCAAACTTAAGCGGCCGGTTATCCAGTGCGGATGGGAGACGGAAACCATACTCCACCAGATTTTCCTTTCGGGAGCGGTCTCCTTTATACATAGCACCAATTTGCGGGATGGTAACATGGCTTTCATCAATAAAGATCATGGCATCGTCCGGTAGATAATCCAGAAAGGTCGGCGGTGGCTGGCCGGGTTCACGACCAGACAGGTAGCGGGAGTAGTTTTCAATGCCGGAGCAGTACCCTAGCTCCATCATCATTTCCAGATCCAGCTGGGTACGCTGCTCCAGACGCTGGGCTTCCACCAGTTTATTCATGGAATAAAGCTGTTCAAGTCGCACCTTTAGTTCAGCCTTGATTTTTTCTACCGCATTGAGCAGAGTTTCCCTGGGAGTCACATAGTGGGTTTTCGGATAAATGGTAATACGCGGCACTCGCCGTAATACTTCACCGGTCAGCGGGTCAAAATAACTGAGTGATTCCACTTCCTCATCAAATAATTCAATGCGTATCGCCTCACTGTCTGAATCTGCCGGGTAAATATCAATCACATCACCTCTTACCCGGTAAGTAGCACGGTGCAGTTCAACATCATTACGTTTATACTGCAGTTCTGCCAGACGGCGCAGAATGGTTCGCTGATCCACCAGGTCTCCTTTAACCACGTGCAGCAGCATTTTCATATAGGATTTGGGATCGCCCAGACCATAGATACAGGATACCGAAGCGACAATAATCGTATCTCGTCTTTCCAGCAGCGCCTTGGTTGCTGACAGCCGCATCTGCTCAATGTGTTCGTTAATCGATGCGTCTTTTTCAATAAAAGTATCGGATGCCGGTACATAGGCTTCCGGCTGATAATAATCATAGTAGGAGACAAAATATTCCACTGAGTTATAGGGGAAAAATTCTTTCATCTCACCGTATAGCTGGGCAGCCAGAGTCTTATTATGCGCAAGGATCAGGGTAGGTCGCTGCAGATTCTGTATGACGTTAGCCATGGTAAAGGTTTTACCTGAACCGGTAACCCCCAGCAAAGTCATGGCGGCTTCACCATTTTCCATGGCCTCGGTCAGGGTTTTTATGGCCTGCGGCTGATCGCCTCCCGGCGTAAAAGAAGAAACCAGTTGAAACGGTTTTGACATAGTATTTTGTATCCAATTTTATGAACTGGCTAATGCCCTTCCAGCATTGTTATGCTAGAATTATTACAGTATTTTATAATTCCAACCGCTTATTTTACGCTAGAGGTGCTTCCCTTGGCTATACAGTTATCCAATCGAGTACAATCCATTAAACCTTCAGCCACACTGGCTATTACAGCCAGAGCCAAAGCACTGCGAGCAGAAGGCAAAGCCATTATCGGA
>JALTKC010000071.1:3919-7424 GCA_027076245.1 Gammaproteobacteria bacterium | reverse complement strand
GGCGGCTGGGGAGCCTTAATGAAATATAAGGATACTGAAAAGGAATTTTGCGGTGGAGAAACACTGACGACTAATAATCGTATGGAAATGAAAGCGGCAATTGAGGCTCTGTCCCAGTTAAAACGTCCCTGTGATGTGGTGCTGACCACCGATTCCCAGTATCTGCGCAAGGGGATCACGGAGTGGATAGATAACTGGAAAAAAAGAGGCTGGAAAACCGCGGCGAAAAAACCGGTTAAAAATGCTGATTTATGGCAGCAGCTGGATGAACTGGTACAAAAGCATAATATTACCTGGAACTGGGTAAAAGGGCATTCAGGACATGCTGAAAATGAGCGCGCTGATGAACTGGCCAACCAGGGTATTGAATCGGCAGGAAAAGGATAAGGCTTAGATGAGACAAATTGTACTGGATACAGAAACTACGGGTCTGGAACCCTCTGCAGGACACCGCATTATTGAAATTGGTTGTGTTGAACTGGTCGAACGAAAACTGACCGGTAATACTTTTCATCACTATATTAATCCACAGAGAATAGTGGATGACGGGGCCATTGAGGTCCATGGTATTACCAATGAGTTTCTTGAAGATAAACCTTATTTTGCAGATATTTATGATGACTTCCTAAAGTTTGTTCAAGGTGCTGAACTTATCATACATAATGCGCCTTTTGATGTCGGTTTTTTAAATCATGAAATTGCCCTGCTGGAAAAATCCTCTGGCCGGAGTCTGAAAAAACTTGAAGATTACTGCACCATTCTCGATACGCTGAAAATGGCCAGAGATATGCACCCAGGACAGAAAAACACCCTGGATGCATTATGTAAACGCTATTATATTGATAATAGCAATCGTGAACTGCATGGCGCACTGCTGGATTCCGAGATCCTGGCGGATGTTTATCTGGCCATGACGGGTGGTCAGACCCGCCTGACCTTAAGTGATTCTGATGAAGTGGGACATGAAGAAACCATTCAGCGTTTAGCTGCGGATCGTGAGCCACTGAAAATCCTTAGAGCGACTGAAGAAGAACTAATCAGCCATGATAGCTATCTGGATATGATAGAAAAAAAGTCGGGTGGGGAAGTGATCTGGAGAACGATTTAAGGTTCTGTAATATCGGTATTCAGGTTCCCACGCTTTTATGTGGGAACCCGTACAACTTATTTATAATCTGACCAGGATACCAGTTCCTGCTCATGGGCGCTGAGACCTAACTGATAATCACTATCAGCCTTGCCATATATGCCGATATAGATTACATCCGCTTCCTGGCTGTTCAGACGGCAGGTTTCAATACGTTTACCTGACTTCCTGGGGGCGCAGATAAAATCATCTGAGGTCGGTTTCTGGTTTTTGCCGACATACAGATCCACATCATCTGAAATTTTGCGTAATTTAATGGTCAGCTTCGCTGGATTATCCAGTTCCACTTTATAATATTGCCAGCTGTGCTGACTGATCTGCTCCTTGATCTTGTCTTCAGGGTAAATAGAACTTATGCTTTCTGCGGCATAAGTTATTGATACAGTGGCCAGAAAGATTAATAGTATGGCTATTTTGGCTATTGTTATATTAGAACGTGCTGTTTTTGTCTGTGTTTTTTGTAATATCATGAGTTTTCCCCCTTACAAAAAATTGTGATCAAGTTCACATAGTATGAGTTTAGGTGGACGGAAAAATTAAACCATGACATTTTGCGCAAAACTTATAACATTTTGTGCAATTTTACATAAAACCAATAAAAATATTGCAATTTTAGTGTCTTAGAGTAATTTTTTAATCTTATATCGAGTTAAGTTCTGGCATTAATAATCAACTGTTTCATTTTAAGAGCCGCCTGGGACAGGGTTCTGTCTTTATGAGATACAATGCCCAGTTGTCTGCCGGTATTAAAGTCTTTAACCTGCAGCTGAACCAGAGACTGATCAATAAGGGTATCGGGTAAAACACTCCAGCCCAGGCCTACACCTGCCATCATTTTTATGGTTTCCAGATAATTATTGGAGAGTTTTTCCTGTACCGTAATATTCAATTCTGCCAGAAACTGCTCAATCAGTTCCCGCGTAAAGGTGCCTTTATCGGGTAAAATAGCCGGGTAATGGCTTAACTGCTGGAGCTCACTTTCAGAAATAACAATTTTATCTGTGACAGGATGTATTGATGTACAGGATGCCAGAACAGGATGATCCCGGTTTACTGTAATACTAAGCGGATCAGACCAGATATTTTCCAGTTTCAAACATGGGGCAGGATGATTCGGCAGGGTGATTACCGCCAGTTCAATTTCTGCATTTTCTACAGCCTGACAGGCTGCTTCGGACTCCATAAAGTCAAGATGCAGATCCACCTGTGGATAGGCATTGACGTATTGTTTCAATACCGGCGGCAGATAATGCAGACCGATATGGTGGCTGGTGATCATTAAAAACTCACCGGCTACTTCCCCCCTCATTTTGGCCAGATCATTTTTACTATTATTCAGTTCATCAATAATTGCCTGGGCTCGGGGTAGAAAAACTCGCCCGGCCTCCGTCAGAACAATGTGCTTCTTTACCCGATCAAAAAGTGGATAGTTTAATTCACTTTCAAGGGCAAATATGCGTTTACTGACAGCCGGCTGGGTTAAAAATAGTTTTTCTGCCGCCTGAGAAAAAGAGCCGGTTTTGGCAACCATTAAAAAGGTTTCTATAGAAGGTATATCCATTAATCAATTATAACTCAGTGATAACAAAAGCATAACTAATAGTTATTCAAAATATAAAAAAATTGAATTTGAGTTATCAAAAGCTTAAGAGTAGTATTACCCCTAAAATCTGGACAAATTCCATTCCGTCAGGAGAAAAAAATGAGTGCAAAAACCCTGTATGACAAATTGTGGGACAGTCATGAGGTTAGAAAAAACGATGATGGTACTTCCTTGCTTTATATAGACAGGCAGTTAATTCATGAGGTGACCTCTCCACAGGCATTTGAGGGGCTTAGACTGGCTAATCGGAAACCCTGGCGCGTATCAGCTAATCTGGCTACGCCGGATCATAATGTGCCTACTACCAACCGTGCAGAAGGTATTGCCGATCCCGTTTCTAAAATTCAGGTGGAAACCCTGGATAAAAACTGTCACGACTTTGGTATTACAGAATTTAAAATGGATGATATCCGTCAGGGTATTGTGCATGTGATCGGGCCGGAGCAGGGCGCCACCCTGCCAGGTATGACGCTGGTGTGCGGAGATTCTCATACCTCAACTCATGGGGCTTTTGGTACTCTGGCTTTTGGAGTAGGTACCTCTGAAGTGGAACATGTACTGGCAACCCAGTGTCTTATCCAGAAAAAATCCAAAAATATGCTGGTACGGGTGGATGGTCAGTTAAAATCCGGTGTAACGGCAAAAGACATTATTCTGGCTATTATCGGTACGATTGGTACGGCAGGCGGTACGGGATATGCCATTGAATTTGCAGGGGAAGCCATTCGCTCCCTGTTTATGGAAGGACGCATGAC
>JALTKC010000071.1:0-3909 GCA_027076245.1 Gammaproteobacteria bacterium | reverse complement strand
TTGCCATTAATGAGAAAATCCCTGATCCGCAGCAGGAAAGCGATCCTGTAAAAAAAGAAGGCATGAAAGCCGCGCTTAACTATATGGGGCTGGAAGCCGGTACGCCGATCAATGAAGTACCTGTGGATGTGGTTTTTATCGGCTCCTGCACCAATTCCCGTATTGAAGATATGCGGGCCGCAGCAGAAATTGCCAGAGGCAGAAAAGTGGCTGATAATGTTCAGCAGGCTCTGGTAGTACCCGGCTCCGGCCTGATCAAGCAGCAGGCTGAGGCAGAAGGTCTGGATAAAATATTTAAAGAGGCTGGTTTTGAATGGCGTGAGCCGGGCTGTTCCATGTGTCTGGCCATGAATGCGGACCGGCTGGAACCGGGCCAGCGTTGTGCCTCGACTTCCAACCGTAATTTTGAAGGGCGTCAGGGGCAGGGCGGTCGTACCCATCTAGTCAGTCCAGCCATGGCCGCCGCAGCCGCAGTTACCGGTCATTTTGTTGATTCATCGCAGTTGGATAACGTTTCCGGTTCGACACTATAAAAGGAGTACTATAATGGAGAAATTTACAAAATTAAGTGCTATTGCAGTACCCCTGGATCGGGCCAATGTGGATACTGATGCTATTATTCCCAAACAGTTTTTAAAATCCATTAAACGCAGCGGCTTCGGCCCAAATCTGTTTGATGAATGGCGCTATCTGGATCATGGTGAACCGGGAATGGATAATTCAAAGCGGCCGCTTAATCCTGACTTTGTACTCAATCAGTCTCGTTATCAGGGTGCTCAGATATTACTGGCACGGGATAATTTCGGCTGTGGTTCTTCCAGGGAGCACGCTCCCTGGGCGCTGGAAGATTATGGTATCCGGGTGATTATAGCACCCAGCTTTGCAGATATATTCTATAATAACTGTTTTAAGAATGGTCTGTTACCTATTGTTTTACCAGAAGAAACGGTAGATGAGTTATTTAAGCTTGTGGAAGCCAATGAAGGCTTTAAACTGACTGTGGATCTGGAGCAGAAAACCATTAGCGGGGATAAAGCCATTAGCTCGGATGATGGTTTAAACATTAATTTTGAGCTGGATGAATTCCGCCGTCATTGCCTGCTTGAAGGACTGGATGAAATTGGTTTAACACTGGCCCATGCCGATGAAATTCGTCAGTATGAAGAGAAACAGAAAAAAATAACGCCCTGGTTATTTAATGAATAGCGGTAAAATTATTTATAATTAACTATCGTAAATATGTAGCATGCCTGACCGTAATTGTCTGCAGGTACTGTATTTCCGGGGACGCTCAAGTACATCCATGTATCGGTTTAGAACTTTTCAAAACTTGTTTTGTAAAAAGTTCTTATCCAAGTGATTACGAAAACATCCATGTTTTCATAAACCCCGTAAATACAGTACCTGCAGCCAATCACTCTACTGTGCTTTAATTGAAGCTGAGTAGTTACTAACTATCAAGACAAACAGAGAAATAATATGACTAAAAAAATTGCAGTTCTACCCGGTGACGGCATCGGTATTGAAATTGTTGCCCAGGCCGTTAAGGTACTGGAATGTTTAAATTCAGATTTCGGCCTCAATGCTGAAATGGAACAGGGGCTGGTCGGCGGTTCCGCCTATGATGAAACCGGCTCACCTTTACCGGAAGCCACTTTAAAACTGGCCAAAGAAGCCGATGCAGTATTATTGGGTGCTGTGGGCGGCTATAAATGGGAGTCACTGGATATTTCAGTTCGTCCGGAAAAAGGCCTGTTGGGTTTGCGTTCTGAACTGGAACTGTTTGCCAATCTGCGTCCAGCCATTTTATACCCTCAGCTGGCCCATGCTTCTACGCTAAAGCCTGAAGTGGTCTCAGGGCTGGATATTATGATTGTACGAGAGCTGACCGGTGGTATCTATTTTGGCCAGCCAAGAGGTGTCAGAGAGCTGGAAAATGGTGAAAAACAGGGCTTTAACACACTTATTTATAAAGAGTCTGAAATTGAGCGCATTGCCCATGTAGCCTTTGAAACAGCCATGAAACGTGATAAACGTCTCTGCTCTGTCGATAAAGCGAATGTTCTGGAATGTACAGAACTGTGGCGTGAAGTAGTTGAACGGGTGAGTAAGGACTATCCTGAAGTGGAACTGAGCCATATGTATGTGGATAATGCCGCCATGCAGCTGGTACGGGCACCCAAGCAGTTTGATGTTATGGTTACTACCAATATGTTTGGTGATATCCTTTCTGACTGTGCCGCTATGCTGACCGGTTCTATAGGTATGCTGCCGTCCGCTTCTATGGATAAAAATCAGAAAGGTATGTATGAGCCTATCCATGGCTCCGCACCGGATATTGCCGGTCAGGATATAGCCAATCCACTGGCCACCATTTTATCGGTTGCCATGATGCTGCGGTATTCTCTGGATGCTGAAGAACTGGCGGTTAAAGTTGAAAAAGCTGTGGATGATGTGCTGAACCAGAATTTAAGAACAGAAGATATTTATACGCAAGGTGATACTAAAGTTGGCACCAGTGCCATGGGTGATGCCGTTGTAGCCGCCTTAAAATCTTAATGACTATTAATTAATCTAATCATAAGCCAGGAATAAAAAAATGACTAAAGAATTTGATGTTGCAGTTGTCGGTGCTACCGGTGCCGTCGGCGAAACCATGATGGCGATACTGGAACAGCGTGATTTTCCAGTACGTAACTTATACCCGCTGGCCAGTGAGCGCTCTGCCGGTAAAAAAGTCCAGTTTAAGGGTAAAAATTATACTATTGAAGATCTCAGTACCTTTGATTTTTCCAAAGTACAGATTGGGCTGTTTTCAGCAGGCGGTAGTATTTCAGAAATTTATGCACCTAAGGCTGCTGAAGCCGGTTGTGTTGTGGTCGATAATACTGCCCATTTCCGCTATGACGATGATATTCCCCTGGTGGTACCGGAGGTTAATCCTCATGCGATTGCCGGATATAAAAATCGCGGAATTATAGCCAACCCAAACTGCTCCACTATCCAGATGCTGGTAGCATTAAAGCCCATTTATGATGCGGTGGGTATTGAGCGTATTAATGTCTGTACTTACCAGGCTGTTTCCGGTACCGGTAAAAATGCTATTGAAGAACTGGCGACTCAGACAGCCAATATTCTGAACTGTAAGGAAGTAAAAGCCGAGGTTTATCCCAAGCAGATTGCATTTAATGTCCTGCCGCATATTGATGTATTCAAGGACAATGGCTATACCAAGGAAGAAATGAAAATGGTCTGGGAAACCCAGAAAATTTTTGAAGATAATGCCATTATGGTTAATCCAACCGCGGTTCGGGTTCCGGTCTTTTATGGTCACTCAGAAGCCGTGCATATAGAAACAAAAGAAAAAATCAGTGCCGAAAAAGCCGCTGAACTGATGCAGAGCTTTGATGGTATTGAAATTCTGGATACCCGGGAAGCCGGCGGTTATGCCACTGCCGTGACTGAAGGTGCGGGTAATGATCCGGTTTACGTCAGCCGTATCCGTGAAGATATTTCTCATCCACGTGGACTGGATATGTGGGTGGTTGCCGATAATGTACGCAAAGGTGCCGCTCTGAACAGTGTCCAGATTGCAGAAATACTGATTAAAGATTATCTGTAAATCACCATTATATTCCCTTTCCCACTGGGAGAGGGCCAGGGTGAGTGGACAGGATAAAAAATTCAAGGAAGCGTGAATTGGTTTGCAAAATTTGAATAATTTGCAAACTGGTTAATGTTTTTCTTGAATTTTTTGTTTTAACATACTAAAAATAAAGACAATATAGTAAGCGTTTGTGCTATTATTTCTGAAAAACCAGCTATAATTAAGAAAAAATGCTCTGGCGTTAATTTCGAAGTAAATACTTACTAAATGAAACTCTGTACAAATTTTGTACAATTTTAATA
>JALTKC010000070.1 GCA_027076245.1 Gammaproteobacteria bacterium | reverse complement strand
CCTTAACCGGCTCACCTACACTGGCCGTTTTACCATTCAAGGCAATTTTTCCCTCGCTGATCCATTTTTCGACCTGCCGACGTGAACCCAGCCCTTGCCGTGCCAATGCTTTTTGTATACGTTCTGTTGTCATGATTATGGAAACATTATCCTGGATAAGAATTATGAAAAAATGGTTGATCTGCTGCTTACTTGTTACTGTACACCATACCGCTTCTGGAGATGCCCGCCTGGATTTTCTGCGTTATACACCTGAAGGCAGGTCGCTTCATTTTAGTTATTTAATAAAAAACCAGCGGCTTCGTCTGGTCGCTCCTGGCTCACAACGCTTTAACCTGTTTGACAGTCAGCAACAGGCATTTATTAGCCTCAACCTCCAAAACGGTAATATGGCACGAATGGATAAACGCATTCTAGCCCAACGTGCCAGCCAACTAAACCATAAACGCCTGCAACGCCTGGAAAAAATATATCAGGAGATGGATAAAAAGCGCCCGACCATGAGTGAAAAAGAATGGGAGCTGACAGAAGAAGTCAAAACCCAGATGAAATACCCGGATCAATATGGGACATATACACTTAACAAACTGGAAAAAACCACAATTCAGCAAAAAATTGCCAACATTAACTGCCAGCTCTACACCCTGAAACGTAAAAACAAACACCTCAAAAATCTGTGCATTGCCAACCGGAAACAATTGGGAATTTCAACCCATGATTTTGCCACCCTGCAAGCCTATGAAGAGTTCAACTACCAGACACAAAGCCAGATCATGCTGGCCATGGGGGATGCAAATTTTGAGCTTGTTTCCCTGAAAGAACAACAAATCAACGGAGTTATTATCAAAGAAGAATCTATACAGAACAAAGCCTCCAAAACACAACTGGTTCTCACAAAGGTTTCAACACAGGAGATTGATGAAGAACAGCTAAAGCTCCCCAAAATCAAAAAATCTCAACTAGAATAAACAACATTCAAAATCTGTGTAAATATAATGAAATTAAGCATCAAACTGGAAAAAGTCCTCCACAAATTGGGAAAGCTTTACTTCCCATTCAACCATCTAAGTACGGAACGCCTACAGGAAATTCTTAACCATATTCGCATCGTTGAGCTACAGCAGGACGAAATTCTGCAAATCAAGGGCAGTGACTCACAGGACTACCTGTATCTACTTGAGGGGCAGATTGATATAGTCTGTGACGGCAGCATACAGATGCTGAGCCATCCTGAAGAAACCCAGCGCCGTCCAGTTTTACTCCCTGACAAACAACAACGCTGCAGCATTCTGGCAAGGGAGAACAGCATCATCTGCCATGCCCGCCGGGATGCCCTGGACACCATAATCGCCTGGGACTTTATCGGCCGCCATAAACAGAAATCCCTGCAATACATGGACATTATCCGTAACACTCTGGCCTTTGGCGGCCTGCCTGCCGAATGTATTGAAAAAGCCTTTTCCCGTATGCAATCGCGCCAGGCCCGTAAAGGCGACACCATACAGAGCAGCCAGTGTGATGCTTTTTATCTGATCAAGTCCGGCAGTGCGGAAGTCCAGCGCTTTAATACCCGCAGTCAGGACAAGCTGGTGATTACGACTCTCTCTACCGGCGATATTTTTGGCAATGCGGCGCAGATATCCGGTAAAAATCTGGATGAAACCATCGTCATGCTGGAAGACTGTGAACTGATGGTGCTGGGCAAAGAAGATTACGAAGAGCTCATCAGCCGCCCCCTCATTAAAACCCTGCAACCCCAGGTGGCTA
>JALTKC010000069.1 GCA_027076245.1 Gammaproteobacteria bacterium | reverse complement strand
TAACAGAATTGGGTCAATTTCAGGTTCTTTCTCTTTCTGCTCTTCTGGCTCACGAACATTCAGGTTCACGAAAGAAGATAACTGGTCAGAAAGAATGGTCGCCGCATGTTTGATGGCTTCTTCTGGATCGATAGTACCATTGGTTTCCAGATCGATGATGAGCTTGTCCAGGTTAGTACGTTGTTCTACTCGGGCATTTTCTACCTGATAGGATACTTTTAAAACTGGGCTGTAGCTGGCATCAAGCTGTAAACGGCCAATAACTGAATCAGAGTCTTCTGGACGATTACGGGTATTGGAAGGTTGATAACCAATGCCTTTGTTAATACGCAGTTTCATGTTAATTTCTGCACCGGAAGACAGGTTACAGATAACATGATCAGGGTTGGCGATTTCAACATCGTGATCCAGGGCAATATCTGCAGCAGTTACAACAGCAGGCCCTTTTTTGCTCAGGGTCAGCTCCACTTCGTCACGGTTGTTTAATCGAATGGCTACACCTTTCAGGTTTAACAGGATTTCAATCACATCTTCCTGTACACCTTCAATACTGGAGTATTCATGTAATACGCCATCTATCTCTGCTTCGTAGATGCATGCACCTGTCATGGAAGAGAGCAGTATGCGACGCAATGAGTTACCTAAAGTATGTCCGAAGCCTCTTTCCAGTGGCTCCAGTACGACTTTCGCATGATTTTCTGAATATTGTTGTACATCGACCAGCTTGGGTCTTAGAAACTGAGATACAGAGTCCTGCATGAAGTGTCCTCATAGCATAAATTATTTTTATATCGCCAAAAGCCTTATTGATAAAACTATCAATAAGGCTTTTGGCAAGAGTGAAATTACTTGGAGTATAATTCCACAATCAGGTTTTCCTGAATTTCTGTTGGCAAATCGCTACGTTCAGGAATGGACTTGAAAGTACCTTCCATAGCTTTCTCATCAACTGAAATCCACTCTTCAATTTCGCGCTGTTTGCGAAGTTCAAGAGCATCTTTAATACGTTGTTGTTTTTTTGCTTTCTCACGGATAGAGATAACATCACCCGGTTGAACAGAATAAGATGGAATATTAACAATCTTACCATTAACCAGGACAGCCTTGTGGCCAACCAGTTGTCTGGCTTCTGCGCGGGTAGAGCCAAAGCCCATACGATAAACAACATTATCTAAACGCTGTTCCAGAAGTTTTAACAGGTTCTCACCGGTGGCACCCTTCTGACCGGATGCTTTTTTGTAGTAGTTTCTGAACTGTTTTTCCAGAACACCATAAATTCTTCTGACTTTCTGCTTTTCACGCAGCTGCAGTCCGAATTCACTTAAACGACCACGTCCCGCACCATGTACGCCCGGTGGTTGTTCCATATTACATTTGGTATCTAATGCACGCAGGCCGCTTTTAAGACCCAGGTCAGTTTTTTCACGACGTGATAGTTTACAAGTCGGTCCAATATATCTGGCCATAATTTAATTCCTTCTCGTTTATCTCTTTACTGTTCTCAAGGAAGCTACAAGTCGTTTATACACGACGCTTCTTGGAGGGACGACAACCATTATGCGGGATAGGGGTTACATCAGTAATACTGTTAATTTTATAACCCAGTGCATTAAAGGCACGAACTGCGGATTCACGACCAGGACCAGGACCTTTTACGTTCACGTCAAGATTCTTCATCCCCATTTCCAGAGTGACTTTGCCAGCTCTTTCAGCTGCTACCTGAGCAGCAAATGGAGTACTTTTTCTGGAACCACGGAAACCGGAACCACCTG
>JALTKC010000068.1 GCA_027076245.1 Gammaproteobacteria bacterium | reverse complement strand
AAACTCATTCAGCGTGCCGATGATAATGAAGATACTATCCGTCATCGCCTTAAAGTCTATAGTTCGCAAACAGAGCCGTTAATATCCTATTATAAACAGCAAAGCAAAAATGTAGCGATTGATGGTACTGGCACAGTAGAAGAAATTTTTGAACGTATGACTAAAGTACTGGATCCTCTGGTTAAACCACGACTGGAAGATAAACCAAAAACAGAAGTTATTGAAGCTGAACCAGTAGAAGAAACTAAAGAAGAAACAACAGTGGCAGAGAAAAAAGACACTAAGAAAGCAGCCACTAAGAAAAAAGCTGTAAGCAAGAAGAAAGCAGCCACTAAGAAAAAGACAGTAAGTAAGAAGAAAGCCGCTACTAAGAAAAAGGCAGTAAGTAAGAAGAAAGCAGCCACTAAGAAAAAGGCAGTAAGTAAGAAGAAAGCAGCAGCTAAGAAAAAGGCAGTAAGTAAGAAGAAAGCCGCTACTAAGAAAAAGGCAGTAAGCAAGAAGAAAACAGCCACTAAGAAAAAGGCAGTAAGTAAGAAGAAAGCAGTCGCTAAGAAAAAGGCAGTAAGCAAGAAGAAAGCCGCTACTAAGAAAAAGGCAGTAAGTAAGAAGAAAGTAGCTACTAAGAAAAAGGCAGTAAGCAAGAAGAAAGTAGCTACTAAGAAAAAGGCAGTAAGCAAGAAGAAAGTAGCTACTAAGAAAAAGGCAGTAAGCAAGAAGAAAGCCGCTACTAAGAAAAAGGCAGTAAGTAAGAAGAAAGCAGCCGCTAAGAAAAAGGCAGTAAGTAAGAAAAAAGTAGCTACTAAGAAGAAGGCGGTAAGCAAGAAAAAAGTAGCCGCTAAGAAGAAGGCGGTAAGCAAGAAGAAAGTAGCTGCTAAGAAAAAGGCGGTAAGCAAGAAAAAAGTAGCCGCTAAGAAGAAGGCGGTAAGCAAGAAAAAAGTAGCTACTAAGAAGAAGGCGGTAAGTAAAAAGAAAGCCGCAACTAAGAAAAAAGCAGTAACTAAAAAGAAAACAACAATTAAGAAAAAATCAAAAAAGAAGAGGTAAGCATTAAAAAAGGGGCGTAAGCCCCTTTTTTAATGCATTCTATTTGCAGAAAAGTGAAAATAAATTAACAGTTGTCCATCTGTTTAATAAATGGATAGACTCTAACTAAAAATTTAAGCACCAATATCCCCCGGAGCTTCATCAACAGGAAACATCGGCTGGTCATCCAGCCAGGTTTTCCATTGTGCATGATGGGTGACATCAATACCTTCCTGTGCGGCCATAGTCTGTAGATGTTTCTGTAAATCGGACATAAGTTCCGAGTCCATAAGTTCAAAATGATTCTGCACATTGGCATGCAGAATATTATAGATAAGTTTTAATTCGGTCAGAGAATAATCATTAAGAGTTTTCATGAGGCTTGTTTGTATTGGTCTGTATGAGTCTGTGTTTGTTCAGAGCTGATTAGGTGAATGGCTATAATAACATACATTTGTCGTATGTTATGGGGTTTTGTATACTGCAAAGATAATACTCAGGAAAAAGCATTGCGTTCATCTATCCGTTTTAAAATTATATTGCTGACCGTATTGCCCATTGCCGTGATCTATTTGTTGATCTTTGGTTTTGGCGTTTATCAGATCCACCTGCATTCTATTCAGGATGTGGAAGAGGTTATGCGGCGTGTCACCCAGCAATATGCCGGGGTCTTTTCCGGTTATTTACGGGAGTCAGCTCAGATTGCCCGTTCTACGGCAGCTATTATTGAGCAGAATCCTAATATTCCTGACCACCAGCTGTTTGCCCAGGTTAAATCCAATCTGCGGCATAACCGGATTGTTTATGGCAGCGCCATTGCCTTTGAACGTGATCCGGCCTATGACAATGAACTGTTTGCACCCTATGCCTATCGTATGGGACGTAGAATTCAGACTCTGGATATTGCCGATATAACGGACTATACCTCCGGTCACTGGCAGTGGTGGGATCAGGCAAAACTGTCCCGGCACCCCATCTGGACCGATCCTTATTTTGATAAGGGGGTGGGTAATATTATTATGGCCACCTATGCCGTGCCGTTTTTTTATCAACGCAAGTTCCGCGGGGTGGCAACAGTGGATGTGCAACTGGAGATTCTGGAACAGAATGTTGACAAGCGGGTTGATACGGAAATGGATATTATTATTATTACCCGCAAGGGGGATTATATCTATCATCCCGACCCGTCACAGATTATGACCAATTCTATTTATAAGGATGCCGAAAAATACCATAGTCCCTTAATTAAGGCACTGGCGGATAAAATGACTTCCGGTCAGCGTGGTGTTATGCAGCTTAATGGCTGGGATACTGATACCCGCCAATGGGTGGCCTACTATCCTATTGCCAGCACCCAGTGGAGTATAGCGGTGCGGGTACCGGAAGATGTGGTACTAGCCAGAGTCCGCCATGAGGGGATCCGTATTGCCGTGGTTCTGCTGGTATCCTTATTGCTGATACTGGTAACGGTCTGGCTGGTAATTGGCAAGATCACCCAGCCACTGGCGCGTTTAACCGCCGGTGTAAAATCCGTTGCCGAAGGTAATCTGGATGCTGTGGTGGAAGTTAACAGCAATGATGAAATTGGTCTGCTGGCGGAAAGTTTTACCGATATGGCGGCCCGGCTGAATAAGCGGGAACAGGATATCCGTAAGGCCCGTTCAGAAGGTTTCAGCCGTATGGTGCAGGGGCTGAAAGGGCGTTATTTCTATTTTACTCATGATAAAAGCGGCCAGATATCCTATGTCAGTCCATCAGTAGAAAAAATTCTGGGCTATACGCCGGATGAGTTTCAGAGTTTTTTCAGTGAATATGTTACGGACAACCCGCTTAATAAACAGGCCGCAGAATTAATTGAGAGGACCTTCAGGGGTGAGCAGCAGGAAGCCTTTGAAATGGAAATCCGCAACCGCAGCGGTGAAGCCCTGCGTTTTGAAGTAATTGAGGTGCCAGTTAAGGATGAAAAAGACCGTATTATTGCCCTGGAAGGTATGGCGCATGATATTACGGAACGCAAACGGGAAGAAGAAAAATTTCGGGTGCTGTTTGAAAGTTCATCCCAGGCCAATTTACTGTGTTCCGATGAAGGCATACTGGATTGTAATCATGCTTTTCTGGCCCTGTTTGGTATTGCGGATAAAAACGAGGTGCTGGGGTCGCACCTGTATTCACTGGCGCAGCCGATTCAGCCGGACGGCCGGGCCGCTTATGATATTATCAATGAGTTAATGGAACGGGCAGCTCAGACTGATTATGATCAATATGAGCTGGTTTTTGAACGTCTGAATGGTGAAGCCTTTCCGGCAGAAATAATTCTTACCGCGGCGGTTATGAATGATGAGTTGGTTTTTATCGCTATTTTACAGGATCTGACCGAAAGAAAGCTGACAGAACAGGCCATTATTGATGCCAAGGAAGCGGCGGAACAGGCCAGTAAAACAAAAAGTGAATTTCTGTCCAATATGTCTCACGAATTACGAACACCCTTAAATGGTGTGCTGGGTTATGCCCAGATCCTGCAGAATGACCGGCAGGTGACCGCAGAGCAGATGGAAAGTCTGGATGCCATTAAAAGCTGCGGTCATCACCTGCTCACCCTGATCAATGATGTACTTGATCTGTCTAAAATTGAGTCGGGCAAAATGGAATTTACTATCAGTCCAGTGGATTTACGGGAACTGATTAAGGGAGTGTATGACATGGTCTCGCCCCGGGTGGCTGCCAGAGGGCTGGAACTGGTTCTGGATCTGCAGGACAGCCTGCCCAGAGGCATTAAAACCGATGCGACAAAATTAAGACAGGTATTGATCAATCTGCTGGGTAATGCGGTTAAATTTACCCATAAGGGCAGCATAACACTTAAGGTATTTGAGCAGATGGATCTGCTTTCTGACAGCTCCCTGGAGCGGCGGATTCACTTTGTGGTAGAAGATACCGGTATCGGCATCCCCAGTGATAAACAGCACAGTATTTTTGATGCCTTTCAACAGGCCAAAGAGGGTATTGATGCCGGAGGAACCGGTCTGGGACTGGCCATCAGTCAGCGTCTGGTGAGGGAAATGGGCGGTGCCGGTATTACGGTGCAGAGTGAATACGGCCAGGGCAGTACTTTTGCCTTCTCACTGCCGCTGATTGAGGTCAGTGATGCTGAGCTGACGGTGCCGGCTCTGGAAAATGAGGACGATGCCAGCATTCCGCATTTACCGGATAATGTGCGGATGCAGGCCTTAATTGTCGATGACAGGGAAACCAACCGGGATATCCTTAAGCGTATTCTGCAGGCTGCCGGTTTTAAGGTTATGATTGCCGTTAATGGTCAGCAGGCCGTGGAACTGACCCTGAAACACCGTATTGGTCTGGTATTGATGGATATCAGAATGCCGGAAATGGACGGTATTACCGCCACCCGGAGCATACGGGAACACATCAGAGAGCAGGAACAGCCCTGGGATGTGGTTATCATTGCCGTGACGGCCAGTGTGTTTCCTGATGCCTCGGAAGCATTACGGGATGCACAGATGGACGACTTTATCGCCAAACCCTTTAAAATTGCTCAGGTTTTTCGCAAAATAGAACAGCATACCGGATTAAAATTTATCTGGGAGACCAGAAAAGGCTCAGCAGAGCAGACAACAGATAATATTGAAACCGTTAATGAGCAGCACCTGGAACAAAAAGATTTATCAGGCTTGTTAGAGCAGATGCTGGAAGCCACCGAAGTTGGTGACATCAGACAGATACAGAGCGTGTATAATAGTCTGCAGCATGTGGCAGAAATACCGGCTCATTTAAAACAGGCCCTGTCCGGTAAGATTAAGGATTTTGATTTTGCCGGTATCGCAGACATTATAAAAAACATCATTACCGAACTTAAGGAAACAGACCAGTAATGCCTTTAAAAAATGGGATCAGCCGGGAACAGGAAACCTTATTACTGGTGGATGACAATCCAACTAATCTGCAGGTGCTTTATCAGACACTGGAAGGCCGGGGGTATAAATTATTACTGGCCAAAAACGGTGAAGATGCACTGAATATTGCCCGCAAGATTCAGCCGGCTCTGGTCTTACTGGATATTATGATGCCCGGTATGGACGGTTATGCAGTCTGCCGTCAGATTAAAAATGAACCAGCTCTGGCGGATACCGTGGTTATCTTTCTTTCCGCACTGGATGATGTAGCAGACAAGGTAAAAGGTTTTGCTGTGGGTGCAGTGGATTATGTGGCCAAGCCTTTTCAGGCCGAAGAAGTCATTGCCCGGGTTGAAACCCATATAAAAATCCGCCGGCTGGAGCAGACCCTGGCGCAGAAAAACCGTCAACTGGAAGAAGACAATGCCATTATTCTGGAATCCATGGGCGAAGGTCTGCTGGGTGTGGACAGGCAGGGGCGGATCACCTTTGTCAATCCAGCCGGAGAAAAAATTACCGGCTGGTCAGAAGCCGATATGGTGGGTAAAGATTTTCATGAGCTGTTAATGCATACGGATCCGCAGCAACAGCGTTATCCACGGGACAACAACCCGGTATTGCAGACGCTTGTGGATCAGCAGGTCAGGCATAGTGACCGTGATATTTTCTGGAGTCGGGACGGACAGGCTCTGCCCGTGGAATATACGGTAACCGCCATTAACGGAACTGTAGATATCAGCAGTGCCTGTGTGGTGTTCAAGGATATTTCTGAGCGCAAAGCACGGGAGCAGGCGCTCAATCAGGCCTTATCTACTGTTAAGGAGCTTAAGGAAAAACTTCAGGCTGAAAATGTCTATCTGCAGGAAGAAATTCGCAACGAACAGGATTATGGTGAAATCATCGGCCAGAGTGCCGCCCTGAAAAAGACTCTGGAAGAAGCCCGCCAGGTAGCCATGACCGATACCACCGTTCTGATAAATGGTGAATCGGGTACTGGCAAGGAGTCCATGGCAAGAGCCATTCACCAATTCAGTCCGCGCAAAGACCGGCCGCTGATTAAAGTCAACTGCGGCGCCATTCCTGAATCGCTGGTGGAAAGTGAATTATTCGGCCATGTTAAGGGAGCCTTTACCAGTGCCGTCAGTGATCGTACCGGTCATTTTGAACTGGCAGACAAAGGCACGATTTTTCTGGATGAAATTGGTGAGCTGTCTCTGGATGTGCAGGTAAAATTACTGCGCGTACTGCAGGAACAGGAAATTCAGCGGGTCGGCAGCGGTGAAGTCATTAAGGTGGATGTCCGTATTATTGCGGCAACCAACCGGGATCTGAAACAGATGGTGGATGAAGGACAATTTCGTATGGATTTATATTACCGTCTGAATGTTTTCCCTTTAACCGTCCCGCCCTTAAGAGAACGCAAATCTGATATTCCCCTGCTGATGGAAAAATTTCTGTCACGTCTGTCCCGGAAACTGGGCAAGCCCCTTAAAGGGGTTTCCGATGTGAGTATGGAACTGCTGATGGATTATGACTGGCCAGGTAATATTCGGGAACTGCAGAATGTCATTGAGCGTTCCGCCATTCTGGCCCGCAGTGAAATAATTGATATTGATGATGCCCTGGTACCGGTCAACTGCAGTCAGGTGGTGATGGCACAGGATGATGACAGTGACACCGCCCGTCCCCGATTTAAAACTCTGGCTGAAAATGAAAAAGATTATATAATTTCTGTGCTGGAAAAACTGAACTGGGTAATCGGCGGTAAAAAAGGCGCTGCAGAAGTACTGGATATTCCGTCCAGCACTTTGCGATCAAGAATGAAAAAACTGGGTATTGAAAGACCGGAATAAAGGGATAAAAAATAAAAAAGAGACTTTTACATGTATTCCCACGAGGAACGTGGGAATAGAAACTGGTTTTAATTAAGCCATTTTATTGGTCTGAGTTCTGGATGAATCGCTGCCGAGAATAACCAGCAGTGCACCAGCAATAAAGCCAATAATAGCATTGACCCAGTTAAAGTCATTATTCCATACAAACTGGTCAATCAGTGAGCAGGCAATAGCAAAAAAAGTAGCAGTAGTCAGTAAGGTTGTTAATTTCTTCATTGTTCTCTCCGCGTACTTACATTTTTAAAAAGCTTTAAAATGTGTAAGCCTTAAGGTGTTTTATATTTTTAATTTCTAGGATTATTGTAACGCTGTCCAAAAATAAAAGATGTAGGGATCTTCTGAAGTTCCTGTAAAGAACGGCTTATTTTTTGTAGGAAAATAAGCTTTGGATTTAATTTTCTACCCTTAAAATATCCTTAAATTCGGGAACATCATAACTGTTTTTCATGGCATATTTATGACAGAATGGGAGGCTTATTCACTTTCCGCTCTGCGAATAAAGTAAAAAGTAAAGGGATATGCTTGATACCATTAAAAAAATAGAAACTCCCGAAGGGATTGAACTGCCGCATACCTGTGCCGGCTTTTATGTCCGCAGCATCGCCTGGCTGCTGGATGCCCTGA
>JALTKC010000067.1 GCA_027076245.1 Gammaproteobacteria bacterium | reverse complement strand
ACATAATGGCTTCATTAAGCTTGCGGATCAGGGTGCGCTCTCGGGTTAAAAAGAAATTTTTAACCAGCTGCTGAGTCAATGTACTGCCGCCCTGCACCGTTGCACCGGCCTTAATATTAGCCCATACTGCACGAATAATACCTTTAGGATCAATACCATAATGCTGGTAAAAGTTCCGGTCTTCTACCGCAATGAGGGCTTTTTTTAATTTCTGCGGAATTTCATCCTGAGTCAGCAAGATTCGGTCTTCGTGTAAACGCGGATGAATACTGCCAATTACAGCCGGATCCAGTCGAACCAGAGAAACGGAGCGTTTACGGCTTTTGTCATAAATTCGGCTAACGGCATTCTTTTTAAACTGAATGCGCAGCTTATGAGATGGCTCATCACCATCAGGAAAGCGGAACTGGCGGCTGACCAGATCGATCTGATTACCTTTACGGGAGAAGCTGCCCTGAGTAGAAGAGGATTTATCCTTACGATAACCAGCCAGACGGAGTTCTTTTTCCAGCTGACCGGCACTGAGCTTAACACCCGGGTAAATTTCCAGGGCACGGGCATACACCTTGGCGGGAATGGACCAGCGGCGGCCTTCAAATTTATCTTTAATAATGCTGTTAAGATAAAGCGTATAAAGTGTCAGGCCGATGCTGCCGAAAATCAGCAGGTACAGGAACGTTTTTTTAATAAAACTTCCCAAACCTGATGACTTTTTTCTTTTTCTGGAAGATTTCTTTTTTCTGGGACTATTTTTTTTGGAAGATTTTGGCATATTGTTAAAATACTATGGAAAGAATCAATAATAAAGCCCAATGTATCGTTCTAAAAAGGATACCACAACAAGCAATATATGTTCTTAGTTCCCATTCTTATTTTGAAAATCTTTAAGCCAGTCAAGGATCTGATCTCCCGGCACTGGTTTTGAAAAAGCATATCCCTGTAGTTCATCACAACCCAATTCAATTAACTGCGCCTGACAGTCTGCGGTTTCCACGCCTTCTGCCACAGTTTTCATATTCAGTTTGTGTCCAAGCATGATAATGGTTTCAACGATTGCTTTTGCCTCATCATCATGTTCCATTACGGAAACAAAGGACCGATCAATTTTAATTTCTGAAAACGGAACTCTGTGCAGTTGAACCATGGAGGAATAGCCGGTACCAAAGTCATCAATGGATAACTCTATCCCTTTGACCCGTAAACGGGTCAGAATATCCAGAGAGGTAATAAGTTCATCCATAAGCGCCGTTTCGGTAATTTCCAGCACTAACTGGGATGTAAACAAACCGTGTTTTGACAGCAGTTTTTCCAGTTTATCTGGCAAGGACAGATCTTTTAGGGTATTTGCAGACATATTTACAGAAACCTGAATATTGACCCCCTCCAGCATCCATTGTTTACATTGCCGAACAACCTGTCTGAGCACAATCCAGGTCAGCTCATCCACTAATCCAGATTCTTCTGCCAGCGGGAGAAACCTGTCAGGTAAAATCAGCCCCAGCCGGGGATGCTGCCACCGAACCAATGCCTCAACTGTGGACTGTAATACATTATGTGTATTTATTTTCGGCTGATAATAAACTATCAGTTCATTATTAAGCAGGGCATTGTTCAGTTCTGTTATAGTAAAACTGTCATCACATAAGTGACAGGCCTCTCTCTTCTCAGGTATATTCAAACTCTGAAATAAACTATTCAATTCCTTAAATCGAAAGGGTTTCTGTAGAGTGCCGACCACATTCAAACTATGCTCTGAAGCCAATAAATGCGCCGATTG
>JALTKC010000066.1 GCA_027076245.1 Gammaproteobacteria bacterium | reverse complement strand
GCTTTAATGATACCGGACTCTGGCTTAAGGGTAATAATACAGCGGTTCCTGATAATAAAAATATTATTCGTCAATGGGCAGAAATGGTAGAAAGAATCAAAACACAATAATTCAATATTTATAAAAACCTAAAACCTAAAACCTAAAACCTAAAACCTAAAACCTAAAACCTCACCCTTGACTATCGAGTTCCTCAATAATAGGACAACCATCCTTGCTTCCCCGGCAAAGATTTAATAACAAGTTAAGTTCGTTTTTTAAATGGCTGAGTTCTTCAATATGTTCCTCTATCTGGGATAATTTCTGGGCTGTGAGTAAGCGGATTTCATCTTTTACCTGCTGGGGTTCCTGTCGCATCTGTAATAACTGCTGTATTTCCGACAGGGAAAAATTCATTTTTTTTGCACGAATAATAAATTTCAGAATAGAAATGTCATTCTGATAATAACAGCGTCGACCGGATTCATTTTTGGCCACAGCGGGTAATAAGCCGCATTTTTCATAATAACGCAGGGTGTCTGTTGTTAACGATAGCAGTCTGGCAGTATCGCCAATGCTTAATGGGTATTTGACTGGTCTTTCCTGAACCATTAATAAACCTCCGGAAGAATAGTGCTATGATTGCGACTCAATAAATAAATGCATACTTCTTAGTCAGGTAAAATTGCAGTCTCTGTACTATAATATACACTCAAAGTGTTTATCTACATTTATACATAAATTTTAATCATTATTTATGGTGTAACATCCAATGAAATCTTCAGTGGTTCGTTTTATTGCCATCGGCCTTTTTTTAACGCTGCTAATGTCCTGTAGTTCTTCGGATAAGCCGAAAACAGTTACTCTGGCCAGTACTGCAAGTTTGCTGGATTCGCTGGTATGGATAGCCAATGAACAGGGGTATTTTAAAGATGAGGGGCTGGATGTCATATTCCAGGTTTATCCCACCGGTAAACGTGCTTTAATGGGAATGCTGGAGGGTAAGGCTGATGTTTCAACAACGGCTGATGTGCCTTTTATGGCGCAATTGTATAAATATCCTGATTTACGCATTATTGCTACTGTAGGTGCTGCCGATGATGAACTGAAAATCATAACCAGAACTGACCGCGGTATTGTAAAACCTGCCGATTTAAAAGGTAAAACTATTGCGACACAGGAGGCTTCAGCAGTTCATTTCTTTCTGCATTTATACTTGCTCCAGCATTATATCAGTGAAGATGACGTAAAAGTTCTGTTTATGAAGGCAGAGGAGCTTCCGGTAGCTCTGGCTAACGGTCGTATTGATGCCATGAGTATGCGTGAACCAATGATAACTCAAGCTTCAGAATTGCTAAATGGCCATATAAAGATATTTTCTGAGCCAGCTTTATACCGAAAAACCTATAATTTTGTGGCCAGGAGCTCATATATTCAAAAGCATCCCGATATTATAGAAAAACTGCTTAAAGCTCTGTTAAAGGCAGAATATTTTGTTGAAACAAATCCAGAACAGGCCAAGCAAATAATGGCCACGCGGCTTAAAACTGATAAAAACAGCGTTGATGAACTGTGGAATAACTTTGTCCTTAAAGTGGTTCTGGAACAGGATTTTTTACTGCAGTTACAATTACAGGAACAATGGTTAAAACATATCAGCAAGGATAGTAGTAAAGAGGCTCTGCCATTATTTGAGTCACTTTCCCTGGAGCCCTTAAGCAGCTTGGCTCCGGAGCGGGTCGGACTTAAGCCTGAAACTGATGGAATTCGTTAAAAATGACCATATTACGCAGTCTGTTATCACTTATCAC
>JALTKC010000065.1 GCA_027076245.1 Gammaproteobacteria bacterium | reverse complement strand
AGCGGTATCTGCTTGGCCTGTCTGGGAAAAGCCGCCATAAACAGCATATCAATGTCCTGTCTGCGTCGAGGTGTAAACTCTACTTTCCGGCCAATGGTACGGCTGACCTGTTTTTTGCGCGCTTCACTCTGGTCTATATTAAGCAGACTTTTAATGGTGGCGGAAAAATCATGAGCCTGAGGATCATAGGCTGCAGAATCCACCACAATACCGCCGGAACTTTCCCATTGTTGTTTAAATGCAGACTGCATCCGCTTACCCCAGTGACTGTCAGGCGCAATCATGGCTGCGTAGTAATGGCCATCCAGCCGGCCTTTTCTGGCCACCTGACGGGCTTCTGATTCGGGTGACAGGCCAAACTGATAAAGGTTTTTGACGCCCTGCAGGTTAGCCTCAGAAGTGTTTTCCAGACTGTTCAGTGCCAGAGTCGGGGTGTTCAGTTCAGCGACTTCAGCCAGCACTTCCAGGTTGCTTTTGGCCAGCGGGCCGATAATAAAGTCAGCACCATTATCAACGGCTTCCTGCCAGGTCAGCCAGATATGGTCGGAACTGGTATCGTAAAACTGTATTTGCAGGCTATGGTTTAAGGGGGACTGATAGTGGGAAGCCAGAATGCCATCCCGGATGGCTCGGGCCGGTTTAGCCAGTTTACCCTGTAAGGGCAGTAAAACCGCAATTTGCTGAATATTAAGCAAGGAATTTTGCCGGGTCTGTAAAATCTGCTGGATAAATGCCCGGTCAGCCGGGTGCCCGGAATAGCTTTGCAGCCAGAAGTTAATACCGTGATTCAGAGTATCAGGATCACGTGAATCATGAAAAATCCTGGCCAGTTCCAGCCAGCCGTTAAAAATCCGTTCATTATTACTTAGTTTGTCAGAGGTTTTGATTTGATAACTGACCAGGCTGTTGGCATAGCTCCAGGTCAGGTTCAGATTATCCTGTTTCTGCTGTTCTGAACTCAGGTACTGCTGACGGATAATCAGCTCTTTAATGGCATCGGTTTTCTGTCCCAGTTGAAACAGAGCCATGGCTTTGAGTTTGTGCAGGGTCTGTAATTGCTCTGGCCGGGTAAAATTAACCGTATTTAATAATTCCAGGGTTCTTTTAGCCTGGTATTCTTTCAGACTGACGGCAGCCTGGGTTAACAGGTAGATATTATTCTGCTCTGTGGTCAGTACTACTTTTTCCAGCTGAGACATTATCTGGGCTGTCAGCTGCAGGGTATAATCAAGCTGTTCTTCTGTTAATTCAGTCGCTGTCAGCACCTGGCTGCAGACCAGCAGGGCATTGGAAAGCTGAGCGTTTTTCTGTGCGGTCGGAGCGGACAGGGCGCTTTCAAACAATCGTTCAGCATGGTTCAGCTTTTGGCTAACACTCATTTGAGCAATAGTGCGGCTGTCCAGTGGCTGTGTCTGAGCGGGATGCCCCCCCGGCTTTTTAACCGGATGGCTGCCGCCGCAGCCGCTCAGGCCAAGAATAATTATCACAACGGCGAAGGAAATAAATTGGTATAATCTGGACATTGATGGCTAATTGATAGTTAACAGGTTAATTTAATGGCGGAAACAGACTCTTGTCAGGTTGATGACTCTTCTCAGGTTGACGACTCTTATCTAGTTGATGACTCTTATTCTATTGATAATAACAGTACAGAGAACCGTAAAAAATCGGGTCGATTATATATTGTTGCCACACCGATTGGAAATCTCCAGGACTTCTCACCCAGAGCCATTTCAACCCTGCAGCAGGTTGACCTGATTGCTGCTGAAGATACCCGCCACAGCGGTTATCT
>JALTKC010000064.1 GCA_027076245.1 Gammaproteobacteria bacterium | reverse complement strand
TTAGATGCCGGCAGTGAAATTACCTTTAAATCCTCCGGCGGTTTTATCAAAATTGATGCCTCCGGTGTGGTCATTAACGGCATCACGGTCAACCTCAACGGCGGCGGCAGCGCCTCTTCGGCTTCAGAGCCTTCACCCATCACCCCCACCCAGGCTGTGGAAGCCGATAAAAACAAACCGGGGCAGAGCTTTAAACCCATAGCGCCGCAGCAGGCTTATAAACTGTCTGAATTTGATTTTGCCCGCTTATCCAAACTATCCAGCACACGCCCCGTAGAGGAAAAAGAACAGCTTAAAAGCACCTTTGCCTGGGAGCAGTTAAACGGTCTGGCCACAAAAATGGATAAAGCCGTATTTATCTTATACAGTGCCGGCATTTTTGGCTATGACATTCCCGTAGAGGCTTATGCCAGACTGTATGACGATTTGCAGGCCAACGCTGTGACCAATCCGCCCATAAAAGTACTTAAAGGCGATGGCGCCTTTTATGACAATCAGGAGCAGATAATATACATCGGCACAACCCAGATATACGCGGCGCTGAATGACCCGACCTACAGCACAGGTCAGCTCATGCATATCCTGCTGGAAGAATACGGGCATCATATTGATAACCTGCTGCGCACTCAGTATTCAGACACCGGCGGCGACGCCCCCTTTGATGAAGGCGCCAAATTTGCCTTTGCCCTGCCGGATTATCAGTTTGACCAAAAACAGAATATCCCCATTGCCCAATACAGCGGTTCAAAAGGCAGTCGCACGGTGACCATTGACAACACCGATATGTATCAGCGTCTTATCGGTGACAAAGCACAGACCGTACTGGTCTCCCATGACGGTAAAACCGGTAATGGCCGTTATGAACATTTCTCTGCCGGACGTGGAGAAGATGGCAACCCTAATAGTTTCGGGCATCAGTCACTTGAAGATGAACTCGGAAAATTAAAATACACTCCAGAAGACCGCCTTGAAATTTATTTCGGCAACTGGCTGAGGGATTATTCTCAGGTCATTGACCCTAAAATACTGGAAATGAATCTGGATCGCCTGCTGGATAAGGTGGAACTGCATTCCGACCTTGAAGTCAGTGAGCATAACCGTAAAAATGCCGCCAGAATACAGAAACACATTTCCCGAAAATCCCTGACCAAAATTATTAATATTCTGGCACAGGTGGAATTTGAAGAACTTTATCAACACTATAAAACCAAAGGTGATATGCAGGGTCTCGCTGTTTTTGATATCAATGAAGATAATCTCGGCGTCTATTTACCCTCAGAACATTTAGACAACCCCAGGGGAATATCAGGCTCAACAGCCGATCCGGATTTCAGGGCGGCTTATAATGCCACGGATGACGGCAAGGCAGCCCCGGAACTCTGGAAAGAAGGTGCCATTCATCCGCAACGCTGGTTTAAAAACTATTTTTTCAAGTCCATTGACTATGCCAGACATCAACTGACTATGGCTGTAACCAGTGGTAACACCCCTGTGGGACGCATCCATTTTGGTCAGGCTCTGCATGTGATGGAAGATATGTTCTCCCACAGCAACTATTGCGAACTGATGCTGCATCGTATTGCCCGCCAGTATCCGGTCAGATGGCCCAGCCCCCGCTTATGGACTCAGGCCGTTACCATTCAGGGCAAAGCCGTTCCACCGCTGGTCACCGGAACCTTTGGCAGCCTTGATACCATGCTCAGTTTTCTGTCCATTCTGGAAAAGCACATGGATGCGGAAATTAACTGTGACGGGGAGTATAAACGCAGCGCCGCCATGAAAATTGCCCTGATTATCCTTGAAGACTACGACCTGAATCTGGCCAGACAAATTGACAAGGAACTGCGTGATTATGAATTCTATTATGCAAAAATAAAGGATATTGATTATCTCGGTTATGGTGTCTGTCTGATTATCAAACATCTGGTACGCACCTATGTACACAACCTGATAGCCTTTATGGCACGCCAGACACTGGCTGAAATTCCGTTTTATCAGGAAAACCGCAACGGCACCAACCCCACCCATTCCCAGATAGCCAAGGACCATGACGACAACCCCCTGCATATTCTGGCGGCTGAAAATGCCAAAATTATGATAAGGGACCTGGGGTCGCTTATGAGACGGGCCTGGCAGGAACCGGAACAATACACCCAAACCCTGCTGGACCGAGTGGATATATATTTTACCCACCCCTGGCAGTATGATATGAACAATACCATAGAGCCAGTTCGGGCAATATACCATAACTCCCTGCAATGGGCCGACAGTCACCCTGATAAAATGAAACAGGCCGCCCGTTATGAAGGCTCAGTAGAACATGCCCGAAAAGAATTGCAGGACATGATAGACAAAAATTCTGCATTTGTAGAATACGCCATAGAAACCTATAAAACCCTTACGGAATAATTCTCAATGAAACCATTATTTATAATTCTGTTTATTTTATCCGGCATTACTCAGGCCACGGCTTTTGATACCCTGCATAATTTTAACCACCAGCATGAGCATAATGACTCAGGCCACTGGTATGACCCGATAACAAGTTTTTTTGGTCAGAAAAAACCGGACACCAAAAACCGGGATATTATTATTATTAATAAAGATCGTACTATTACCTTCAATGGACATACTTTAAAACTAATGGATCCTGTTGAAAAATGGTTTCAGGTTCTTGGAAAACCCAGCAGGATTGTTGACTATGGGCGCTGGCATATCTGGGACAACAAAGGTTTTATAGTTGTTACAAAAAACGAAAGTATATCATCTATAGAAATTATGTTTTTGTCTTATTATGAAATATTTCCCGAAGATAAAAATTTGAATATTAAGCCTGAAGATAATGAAGGGGGTATGCCTGCCAAATACTTTAAAGGCGTAATAAAACTGGAAGACGGCTATCTTGCCAGAGAGGTAACGAGGGATGAATTCAGAAAATCAGAGGTCTGGAAAAAATTTAAACGAAGGGCTTTTCCAAATTCTTACTGGTCCAGTTATGGTGAAAAAGATATGTATCAAACCAATATAATAGCCTTTACTCCGGATGGAAAATTAAAAAGATTCGGTATGTATTAATCATTTTTTTAATCACTGCTCTTAACAGGGAACACAATGTTAGTACTAAAACGCCAGGACGGCGAAGCCATTCAAATTAACGACAATATCAAACTTATTGTTCATGTCCAGCCCGGTCAGAAAATTAAAATTGCAGTCAGCGCCCCTAAAGATATTCGGGTATTAAGACAGGAACTGACTGAACCGCAATCTGAAAATCATCAATAAAACAAATATTGATAAGCCAACCAATGCAGATGATAGCAGACACCACAAAAAGCATATACAGACTCAATAACTACAATAGCGGAATCCGTTTTTAAGACAAAAAGACAAACCGGAAACAATAGGCAATATTAGGTCTTTAATTTTGACTTAAGCAATTTTCGTATTAAATCAATATGCACCAGTAAATTGTACATCTGATCCGCATTGGATAATGGGGTATGCAGCTTACCGACTTCCCTGGTAATTCTTTCCAGTTCGCTATTGAGCTTTTTAAATTCTTCATTGGATAAGGATTTTCCATAAGCCTGATCATCCACTTTCTGCAGTTCTTTATACCAGCGGTACACTTTGGAGCGTACCCGCCATTTATAGAGTGGTGGCAGTATTTTAAACAGCGGCACCAGCAATAATAATAAAGGCACAATCATAACGATCATACGATCAATAAACGTGGCGACCCAGAACGGCAGATATTTCATAAGAAACGGTGGGCCGACTTCCAGATAGCGTTTTGCGACATTGCTTAAAGGAAAGGCTGTTTGCTCTGCCGAAGGGAAATAACCGGGCCGGGAAAACAGATCATGACTGCCATGATTCTGTGTCATGGCATTGAGCAGTAATATGGCCAGTGATTTATGTAGATCATCACGGATAACCAGATTGGCAGTCGGTGCCAGTAAGGTGACGGGTTTGTCAGGAATATTCAGATTAAAATCAATAATGCCTTCATATAAAGTCAGTCTCGAAAGAAAAGAAAAGACCTGAGCATAGGCATCCGCACGTTCAAAATCAAACAGTCTGAACTGCTCATTGCGTAATAACTGCTGGATTAAAGGTGTCTGAATTGACGATACAAAAAAGGCCGCATCAATTTCACCTGACTGCAGCTTTTTACTGGCTTCATCTGGTGATAAATACACAAATATGCTGTTCTGAGAATTGACATGATTAATAATAAATAACTGTTTAGCCAGCATATTGGTACCGCTGCCCGGTTCACCAATAGCAATTTTAAGCCCGGCAAAATCGTTCAGGCGTTTTAACTGCAGCTCCTTTCTATAAAAAATTGTAACCGGTTCATAATACAGACTGCCCAGAGACAATAGCTTTAATTTTTCATCGGCAAAAGCCGTGCCCCCCTGAACCATGGCAATATCAGCCGTGCCATTTAGCAGACGATCAATATTTTCTCTGGAACCTGAAGATTCCAGTATTTTTAATTCTATGTCCTCTTTTGCCAGTTCCTCCCGGTATTTTTGAGCAAACGCATAATAGGCACCATGAGGATTGCCGGCAGAAATGGTGATGGTTCGGGGTGGTGCCGGGGATACAAACTGCCAGGCGCCCCAGAAACCTAAATAGATAATCACCAGGACAGGCAGAATCAGTAACAATAATTCTTTATATGAGGGTTTACGTTTGTGTGGTGTCATTTTTTAAGAATCTATGTTTCAATTAATGATGTTTGTTTTTAAAAAAGCGATCACAGTTTTTAACCATAATAGGCTGATTTTGTGATTTTATAAAGCGCTGCTTTAGCCAGGGGGATAAACGCCTGAATAATTCAGGGTTATGAAACAATACCGGAACATTAACCTTAATATAACTTTTCTGCTGATTAATAAGCAATTTATAAGCATTATCCGTTAACGGTAAGGGTTCAAGTTTTAATAATGGCCAGTTTACGATAACCCCTTTACTGGTCGCTTTTTTCAGCGCATCCAGAATTAAAATCAGCTCCTGATGCAGTGCGGCCATCCACTGTTCTTTGGCCGTTCGGTTTTTGAGGCTTTTAAAAGAGCAGCTTATCCCTGTATCGCTCTCAAATAGCCCTTTAAAATCTCTCTGGATATTCCATATACCGCCAAATTCACCAGGGTCTTCTAATTGTTCCTGCAAGCTGTTGTTTTCAGAGTTTGATTTAAAATATTCACTGCAATCATAAATAACACAAAACTGTTCAACTATATTTTTTTCCATGCGTTTATGAGAGCCGTTATTTGGCCCGGAAACGACCACTGGTGGCTGATCCGTAAAAAGGACGACAATCCGGTTCTGTTTGCTGATAAAAAAATCTGGATTTTCCTCTATATCCAGCTGCACAATGGCCGATTCAATAGAATCCAGATAACGGTAACTTGAATATTGCCAGTGTACGGCTTTAGCGTGTTTTTTAAGCGTTTTCTGCTTTTCCAGAGCCACTTTTTCAGCTTCCTCAGCATAGGCATTGGCCATCTGCTGCAGGGTTATCAACAGAAAATCATATTTTCTGGCCGGATCGGCCTGTTGAATTTGCTGGGCAAGGTGAATTAGGCGAGACTGGGTGAGATTGATTTCAGTACCGTGATCAGCACTGGCATTTAGACAGAAGAAAAGAAAAAGGAACCGCATAAACGGACGGATATTAACTGGGCTCATTCCTGATTAAACAGGGCAAGCATCTGTTCTTCATTCCAGACTTCAATACCCAGTTCCTGTGCTTTGGCCAGTTTGGAACCGGCTTTTTCACCGGCTATGACGATATCCGTCTTTTTAGACACACTGCCGCTGACTTTTGCTCCTAATTCTGTCAGACGAGCTTTAGCATCATTACGGGCCATTGTGGACAGAGAACCGGTAAGCACCACAGTTTTACCGGCCAGCGGTAATTCAGTTTCATCTTTGCTGACAATTTCAGGCCAGTGAATGCCGGCATCCAGTAATTTTTTTAATACTTCCTGGTTATGTGCCTGTTCAAAAAAAGTCACAATGTGGTGAGCAACCACCGGGCCGACATCGGGAACTTCCTGCAGATCATCCTGACTGGCCGATTCAATGGCCTCCAGGCTTTTATAGTGATTAGCCAGTGCCAGAGCCGTAGCTTCCCCTACTTCTCTTATCCCAAGCGCATAAATAAAACGCGGCAAGGTTGTGGATTTACTATTATTAATGGCTTCTATCAGGTTCAGTGCCGATTTGTCACCCATACGATCCAGTGCGCTTACCTGTTTAACGGTTAACTGGTATAAATCTGAAACATCATTTATAAGACCGGCATCCACCATCTGCTCCACCAGTTTATCGCCAAGCCCGTCAATATCCATGGCTTTACGGGAGGCAAAATGCTTAATGGCCTCCTTGCGCTGGGCCGGACAGTACAGGCCGCCGGTACAACGGGATTTGGCTTCACCATCCACCCGTTCTGCCACACTGCCGCACACCGGACAGTGATCGGGCATTTTATAGGGCTGGGTATTTGCAGGACGTCTGGACAGCACTGGACCTACTACCTCAGGGATCACATCACCGGCACGGCGGACAATGACCGTATCACCGATTCTGACATCTTTACGGTCAATTTCATCCTGATTATGCAGAGTTGCATTGGTCACAGTAACACCACCAACAAATACCGGTTCAAGACGTGCCACTGGAGTTAAGGCCCCGGTACGTCCTACCTGAACATCTATGGCCAGCAGTTTTGTCATGGCCTCTTCTGCCGGGAATTTGTAGGCAATAGCCCATCGGGGTGCCCGGGAGATAAACCCGGCTTTTTGTTGCTGGGCTATACTGTCCACCTTGAACACCACCCCGTCTATTTCATAGGGCAGATCAGGGCGGCGTTTTAAAATATCCTGATAATAGTCCAGACACTGCTGACAGTTAGCCAGCCGTTTGACTTCCGGGCTTACCGCCAGTCCCCAGTGCTGTAACTGTTTAAGAATTTCGTTATGGGTTTGTTTAATGGGCTGTTCGGGATGTTCTCCTTTTACTACCCCAAGAGCATAGCAGAACATATCCAGCGGCCGGGTAGCCGTTACTTTGGAGTCCAGTTGTCTAAGACTGCCGGCGGCGGCATTTCTGGGATTGGCAAACGGCTTTTCGCCCTTTTCTATCTGTGCCTCATTAAGTTTTTCAAAACCCGATTTGGGCATAAAGACTTCACCGCGGGCTTCCAGTATCTCCGGATAGTCATTACCGCTTAGTTTCAGCGGTACAGCCTGAATCGTGCGGACATTCTGGGTCACATCTTCACCGGTATAGCCGTCACCGCGGGTAGCAGCCTGAACCAGTAGGCCGTTTTCATAGCGCAGACTGATGGCCAGGCCGTCCAGCTTGGGTTCGGCTACAATAGTAAAGGCTTCATGATCCAGTAATTCATCTATACGTTTGGCAAAATCGTGGATTTCTTCTTCATTAAACGCATTGGACAGGGAAAGCATGGGGATTTCATGGGTCACCTGTTTAAAGTGATCCAGAAC
>JALTKC010000063.1 GCA_027076245.1 Gammaproteobacteria bacterium | reverse complement strand
GCGCCCAGCCTGACCCTCGCATCAATATGAGCCACAAACATGATGGCCGTGATATTGCGGTAACACTGCTGCTGGATTTATCCGCCTCATTAAACGATATACCCGATGGCGCCGAGCAGTCTATTTTGCAGCTCAGTCAGGAAGCGGTCACCCTGCTGGCCTGGACCATCGATCAGCTGGGGGACAAGTTTGCCATTGCCGGCTTCCATTCCGACACCCGTCACAATGTTCGTTATTACCACCTCAAAGGTTACAGCGAACAGTTTGATGATACGGTCAAGGGGCGTCTGGCCGCTATGGAAGCCGGTTTTTCTACCCGCATGGGCAGCGCCATCCGCCACGCAGGTCATTATCTGGAAGCCCAGAAAGCCGATAAAAAGCTGATGCTGATACTCACCGATGGGGAGCCGTCTGATATTGATGTGGAAGATGAACAATACCTGATCAGCGATACCAAAAAAGCCGTGGATGAACTGTCTTCCAGAGGCATGTTCAGTTACTGCATCAGCCTAGACAAAAAGGCCGATGACTATATTCAGGATATCTTTGGCGCAGGAGGCTATACGGTTATCGACAATGTTGAACGGCTGCCGGAAAAATTACCCATGCTGTTTACGGCTTTAACGTCTTGAACAATCGTTTTTAGCATAGGTTTTTCACCACAGAGGACACGGAGGTCACAGAGAATTTTATTGTAACAATACAGGACTAAGTTTTTCTCTGTGTTCCCCTGTGTCCCCTGTGGTAAAACTGCTTTTAAATACCGCCAACACTTACAGAAAAACACTATGAACAATAAAATCACCGCTTCCATTTTATTCAGCTTTAAAGGCCAGACCCACACCCCCTCCATTGAACTGGATCTGGACAGGCAAATGCTGGCAGGTGGCCGCCTGCCGGATCTATATCCGCTGATTGCCCGCGCCAATGGTTATGATATGTATTCCTATGAATATGAAATGATGCAGGCCGAAGAGATTCAGTTCTCACAGGCTGAGGGTCTGGTAGCTGACTTTATAACAGATGGCCGGCTGGATATTGAGGCCTTTGAAAATGCCTGGAACAGGCAGCATATATTAAACAAATTGCAGACCATTGCCTCCCGGCACCTGGGTATCGACGATCTGGAAAAACACCCGGATATGCAGACAGCATTACTGGAAGCCTATAAAATGGGCGCCCGTTAACCACTAATACCCCCACCGGATGAGATTATGCTACTGAAATTATTACGCGAAGGCCTGGGCCGGCTGATTGTGTTTATTAACTTTATTACCCGCCCGAAACAGATTAAACGCAGTGAAGAAGCCCAGAAAAAAGTCGATGAACAGGCCAGCCATTTAAGCCTGTACCAGTTTTATGCCTGCCCTTTCTGTATCAAAACCCGCCGGGTGATTTACCAGCTGAATCTGCCCATTGAAACCCGCGACGCCCAGAAAGGCCCTTACCGGGAGGAACTCTTGCGCGAGGGAGGTGAAATCAAGGTTCCCTGCCTGCGTATTGAACAGGATGGCGAGGTTCGCTGGATGTATGAGTCCAGTGATATTATTGCTTACCTGCAGCAACGCTTCGCCAAATAAACACTTTCCCTGGCCGTAAGCCCCCCTTTTCAAAGGGGGAATGAGGGGGATTTAAAAACTTTCAGCTTTGAGCTTTCTATTAATACCTTGTTTTAACCGGAACGATTTCAAATCTCCCCCGGCCCCTCTTTGCTAAAGAGGGGGATAACAATATTAAAATAATAACCATCGCTTCCTGACATTCTGAAACTCAATCAATATAAAAACATATATCTAATATAA